>JBFJWV010000086.1:0-6031 GCA_041623515.1 Thermoplasmatota archaeon
CCAGGACGCCAGCGAGCATCTTGACGAAGGTGGTCTTGCCGGTGCCGTTGGGACCCACAACACCGACCACCTCGCCGTGATGAATGGTGCCGGCGCTGCCTTCGAGGGTGAAATCGCCCAGGGTCTTGCGCAATGCGGGGAACGAGAGCAGCTCGACCATTTCCGATTCGACGCGCGGAGGACGCGCTTCGAACTCGATGGCTTGGTCGCGGATGCGCACGTTTTCTTCTTCCAAGAAGCCGCGCAGGTATTGGTTGACGGCGTTGCGCACGGGACGCGGCTTGGTCATGACGCCGTAGGCGCCTTCCTCGCCGTAGGCGATGTGCACTTGGTCGCACAAGAAATCCAGAATGGCCAAGTCGTGCTCGATGACCATGACGCGCTTGGTTTCGGCCAGTTTGCGCAGCACCCGAGCCACGCGCAGGCGCTCGTGAATGTCCAGGTAACTGCTCGGCTCGTCGAAGAAGTACACGTCCGCCGTCTTCAGGAGCGTCGCGGCAATGGCGATGCGTTGCAATTCACCGCCGGAGACTTGGTCGAGGGTGCGGTCCAGGATGTGGTCAATGTTGAGTTGGGGAACCACTTCGTCCCAGCGCCCGTCCTTGTCCGCTTGCTCCAATGTCTCGCGCACCTTCTTGCCGGGGAAGGCTTTGGGAATCTGGTCAACATATTGGGGTTTGACCGCCGTCTTGACGCCGCCTTCGGAAACGTGGGTGAGGAAGCCACCCAGTTCCGTGCCCCGGAATTTTTCCAGGGATTTGGCCCATGTCGCCTCCTCGTTGTAGTCGCCCATGTTGGGGATTTCTTGGCCCGACAGGATGCGCATGGCCGTGGTTTTGCCGATGCCGTTGGGCCCGAGGATTCCAATGCATTGCCCTTCGTGGGGCACGGGCAAGCGAAAGAGGCGGAAGCCGTTCTGGCCGTAGCGCTGGACCATGTCGTCTTCCAACTCGTCCGGCAGGCCAATGATTCGGATGGCGTCAAAGGGGCATTTGTGCACGCAGATGCCGCAACCGATGCACAGCTCTTCGCTGATGACGGGCTTGCCGGCGGGCCCCATTTGGATGGTTTCCGTGACTCCACTGCGCACTGGGGGACAGAACGTGATGCATTCCTGGTTGCATTTGCGAGGTTGGCACCGGTCCGCCAACAGGACCGCGACGCGTTGGCTCACGGTGTCGGCTCACCTGTCCCCCTTCTTCAAGACTCGCACCCAATCCTTCATCTTCCATGGAGGAGTCGAACAGCTGTTGACTGGTTCCAGTGGACTTCCCAACCTGCCGATGGCGGGCGCTCCTGAGGGAGCCAACGGCGTGACCCCAAGTGGCCGCACCCGGCTGCCGGATTGGTTCAAGATTCGGCCGCCAAGCGGCGAAAAATACACGGGCATCAAAACGGCCCTGCGTGAGCGGGGGTTGGCCACCGTGTGCGAACAAGCCCGCTGCCCGAACCTCAGCGAATGCTGGGGCGGAGGCGAAGGAAGCATCGGAACAGCGACGGTCATGGTGATGGGGGATACGTGCACGCGTGGCTGCCGGTTCTGCAGTGTTCCCACCGGAATTCCCCAAGTCCTCGATCCGGAGGAGCCCCGCAAGACCAGCGAAACCATCGGCCTCATGGGCGTCGGCTACGTGGTCATTACCAGCGTGGACCGGGATGACTTGCCGGACGGTGGCGCAGAGCACTTTGCTCGCGTGGTGGAGCAGTGCAAGGAGGATCATGCGGATTTGCTGGTGGAGGTCCTCACGCCCGATTTTGCAGGGGACGCCCAATGCCTGCAACGCGTGGTGGATTCTGGCGCCGACGTGCTGGCCCACAACATCGAAACCGTGCGGCGACTCAGCCCCGATGTCCGGGACAAGCGCGCGGACTACGACCAGAGCCTGCGCGTCCTCGCCGACTACAAGCGCGTGGGCGCGAAGTTCACCAAGACAAGCATCATGGTGGGCTTTGGTGAAACGGAGGCGGAGGTCGTCGAAACCTTGCACGATTTGCGGGCTGCTGACGTGGACATCGTGACGTTCGGGCAATACCTGCGCCCCACGCAACAGAAACGGCACGTGCCTGTCGTGGAGTACGTGCACCCGGACCAGTTTGCCCGCTACAAGCAAATCGCCGAAGAGATGGGATTCCTGTACGTGGCCAGCGGACCGCTCGTGCGCTCCAGCTACAAGGCGGGGGAATTGTTCCTCGAAGGAATGATTCGCGGCGAAAACCCGGGGGCGGCCTGATGGTCAGCCCCACCGAAATTCTCCCCTACTTCCAACTCGCCAGCCAAAGCGCCTTGGTCATCGCTGCCGGTTTCGCTGCGTACCAATTCTTGCTCTTGCGCCGGCAGAGGGAAGAGAACAATGCCCTCAACGTCTTGACGCGCCTGCAGACGGCCGAGTTTCGTCATGCCTACACCCGCGTCTGGGAGTTGCCGTTGGACGCCTCGCCCGATGCCGTACGCAAAGAGGGCCATGAAATGGAAGAGGCGGTGGAAATTGTCGCCATGACCTTCGAGTCCCTGGGCGTGATGGTCCACAACCGCATCGTTGACCTGGAAACCGTTGACCAAGTCATCGGCGGCTTCCTGCGTGAATCGTGGCGGCGCACGCATCGCTACGTGCTTGCCAAGCGCAAGGAAGTCGGCAGCCGCCGCTACGCCGAATGGTACCAATGGCTGGCGGAGCATTTGGCCGTGGAAACCCGCCGCAGCCGGGGCGCCTACGACGTGTTCCGCAAGTGGAAGCCGTAGCTTCAAGACCGCCGCGAGCACTCGATGGGCGATGGCGGACCTGAGCACATGGGCGAATGTTGCCGAAATCTTGGGCTTGGCCACGGTCGTGGGCGGTGCATTCTTTGCATGGTTTCAGATTCGCGAGGCCCGCAAAACCCGTGCCGACGCGTCGTCCCTGCGTGTACTCGTGAATTTCCTGGAGGACGAGCGTTTTTTCTTGGCCGTCAACGCCGTGATGAAGTTGCCCCCCGACTGGCACATGGACAAGGCCATTCGTGAGGATCCAGAAACCGTGGAAGCCGTCAACCGGGTTTACCAAACCCTGGAGATGCTCGGATACTTCGTTTACGCGCGCCAAGTGCGGCTCAAGGATGTGCAAGAGTTGGCCGGCAGTGGAATCTCCCAAGCCTGGGTGAAAATGCGCGGCTACGTTGATGTGGCAAGGGAAGAGCGGGGACCGAACGCCTTTGAATGGTACGAATGGCTCATCGACCGGCTGGAGGATTTGGGGGAACCCCAGCAGCCAGCCCATGTGGGACACGCCAATTGGAAACCTTGACGCGTTTCCTTTCTGCCGAGAATTGGTTAATATTGGAGCCGTATTTTCTTTGGCATGGTCCAGGCACCGGAGTGGTTCCCCATCATCTACGTACTCGTCTTGCTCGCCGTCGGCGTGTTGCCCCTCTACACGTTCTTTCGCGGAACGTTCCACCTGGGCCGCATGCACAAACGCGCCATCGGGGCGTTGATCGACAAGGGCGAAATGAAGGAGGCGGCCGATTTGCTCGTCCGCTTCACAGGCGCCGGCAGCCTCAATCGCAACAGCACCCGCGTGACCTTGGCATTGACTCTCTTCGTCTTGCTTGGCTTGATGACCATCCACATCCTGTTCTTCGACGCGCCCGCAGCTTCGGATGCATTCCGTACGGTCTTTGCCATGGTCGGTAGCCTCCTGTCCGCTGTCGTGGGCTTCTACTTCGGCGGCAAAGCAACGGAGAAGAGCCTCTCCAAGGCAGTGGCGCACATTGACAACATGAAGCCCGAGGAATTGCTGGCCCGCTTCATGGAGCGCAGCGACCCCAAAGCCCTCGACGACGCCGTTGGCGCCATCAAGGACCGCCGCAGGCAGCTCGTGGCATAGGCTACGCGCTTCCAGGCCCCGCTGCGAGCCACCCATTGGACATTTTCGTTCAACGGGCCCTTCGTTCAGCGACCATCAGGAGGGGTTGCATGAATAATCATTCATGCGTGGGCGGACCGCTTATAGCGGGAACGGATTTCGGCCGGCCCACGGAGCCCCCTGAATGCCAAGCAAACCCTTGACTCTCTTGGAGAGCCGGAAGAAGGACCTCGGGCTGGATTTGTCCGCCGAGGACCTGCGCAAGATGTACACCACCATGGTGCGCACACGCAAGATGGACGAAAAATTCGTCATCCTGCAACGCCAGGGCCGCATCGGCTTCTACCTTGCCTGCCTCGGCCAGGAAGCCACCCACATTGGCGCCGCGTACGCCATGGAGGAAGACGATTGGTTCTTCCCCCACTACCGTGACCAAGGCATTCCCTTGCTCAAGGGAATCCCCATGGAGAAAATGGCCCACCAATGCTTCGGCAATGTCAACGACAACACCAAGGGCCGCCAAATGCCGGTCCACTACTCGTTCCGCGACATCAACTACTACTCCATCAGCAGCCCCCTGGGCGTGCAAATCATCCAAGCCGCCGGCGCCGCATACGGGCAAAAGCAACGAGGCACCAAGCAGGTGAGCATGGTCTTCTTTGGCGACGGCACCAGCAGCGAGGGCGACTTCCACAGCGGCATGAACTTCGCCGCCGTGACCAAGAGCCCCTGCATTTTCATGCTGGAGAACAACCAGTGGGCCATCAGCGTCCCCACCAGCAAGCAAAGCGCCAGTGAATCGTTCGCCATCAAGGCCAAGGCGTACGGCATGCCCGGCGTCCAAGTGGACGGCAACGATGTGCTGGCCGTGTACCAAGTCACCAAGGAAGCCATTGAGCGCGCCCGCGCCGGCGAAGGCCCCACCCTCATTGAGGCCGTCAGCTACCGGCGCAGCGCCCACTCCACCAGCGACGACCCGACGCGCTACGTGCCCGACGAGGAGCTGGAAGCATGGGTCAAGAAGGACCCCGTCCACCGGTTCGAAAAGTACCTGCTGCGCGAAGGCGTCATTGACAAGGATTTCATCGCCACCACGGCCACCGAAGCGGAAGCCGAAGTCAGCGCGGCCATCAAGGCCGCCGAACAAGCGCAATGGCACCCGGACGCGGACACCCTGTTCGACGACGTGTTCGCTGAATTGCCACCACACCTGCTGGAGCAACGAGAGAAGATGCGGGCAGATTTGGCCGAACACGGCATGCCGGAGGGACACTGACATGCCCAACATGACCATGATTCAGGCCATCACCCACACCCTGGACCAAGCGTTGGAACGGGACCCCGATGTGCTGGTGTTCGGCGAAGACGTGGGGCCCAACGGCGGCGTGTTCCGGGCCACCGACGGCCTCACCGCCAAGCACGGCGAAGACCGCGTGTTTGACACCCCGCTCAACGAGAACCTCATCATCGGCGCAGCCATCGGAATGGCCGCATACGGCATGCGCCCCGTGCCAGAAATCCAGTTCATGGACTACATCTGGCCAGGCTACGACCAACTGGTCAATGAAGCCGCCAAGCTGCGCTACCGCAGCGGCGGAGAGTACTGGTGCCCCATGACCGTCCGCACGCCGTACGGCGGCGGCATTCGCGGCGGCCACTACCACTCCCAATCCGGCGAAGCCCCCATGCTCTACGGCAGCGGGCTGACCATCGTGGCGCCATCCACGGCCCACGACGCCAAGGGATTGCTGCACGCCAGCATTGCCCTGGATGACCCGGTGGTGTTCATGGAGCCCAAAGCCCTGTACCGGGCCGCAAAAGGCGAGGTGTCCGAAGACTTCTACACCGAAGAGCTGGGCAAAGCAGTCGTCCGCCGCGAAGGCACCGATGGCACCATCGTCAGCTACGGATCCACCATGCCCATGTGCTTGAAGGCCGCCGAAGCAGCGGCCCAACAAGGCGTCGACATGGAGGTGGTTGATTTGCGGACCATCATGCCTTGGGACAAGGAAACCGTCCTGGACTCGGTGCGCAAAACCGGCCGCCTCATCACCGTGTGCGAAGCCCCCATGACCGGCAGCATGGCCAGCGAAATCAGTGCCACCGTGGCCGAAGAAGCCGTGGACGCGCTCGAAGCGCCCATCGCCCGTGTGGCCGGCTACGACATCCCCTTCCCCTACACTCTCGAG
>JBFJWV010000087.1:0-5880 GCA_041623515.1 Thermoplasmatota archaeon
AAGCGCCGCCCCGTGCATCGGAGCCGGTCCATGTATCCATGGTGCTGGAGGAAGTCGAGCAGGAGCGGGCCACGCCCACCGGGTGGATGGCGCCCGTCTTGCTGGTTGTGTTCGCCTTGGTGCGGAGGCACCCATGAAGCGATTTCTTGTGGCATGCCTCGTCGTCATGGCCCTTTCGGGGTGCGCGGCACCGCAACCGGAAGCGCCCATGATGCAGCCGCCCACGGTTGCAGCAGAGCCAGAAATCGCGCCGCTCGGCGTGCAATGGGATGCGCCGCCCGAAAATCTGCATGGTTTGCAATTTGTTCTGGCCGGCAACGCAACGGAAACCATTGACTTGGAAATCACTGGGGTCCAAGGCGCTCCGGTCAAGGTGCAAATTGAACCCGGCGCTTGGACCGTGGATTTGGCGTTGCCTGACTACGGTAGCAACACGATCCGCGTGGACGCGCAAGGCAATCGCAGTGGCCTGGTCCTGGATTGGTCGATCAATGCTTGGGCTCCCGCCACCGTCGACTTGGACTACGGTGCCACGTCATCGCGGGCAACGGTGACGGAAGCGATATGGGTGAACCTCATTGAATTTGCCAGCGCCCCTGCCTACGAAGAGCGCGACATCCGGCGCGCCGAGTACGCGACGGTTCACGATGTCATGGCGGCGCTGGAGCAGCAAACGGGCCACGTGGTTGAATACGGCTACAATGAAGGGTTTGGCAGCTTCAGCGTGGAACGCATTGACGGCGAAGGAAACCAACTATCTGCCGGCGAGCCACCATGGTGGTGCTACCGCGTCAACGGAGAACGCGCAGGGCAAGGCATCAGCAGCATGCCGTTTGCACCCGGCGACGTGGTGGCCTGGGACTTGGGCAACTGCCAGTAATCAGCCGAGAAGGTCCACCAAGTCAGCGGCCTTGCCGTCCATCTCTTCGACCTTGGCTTCGGCCGTCTTCTTGGCGCGCTCTTGCTTTTCCGTGCGGAATTCCACACCATTTGTGGCCTTGACCTTGCCATCAATCGTCGCGGAAGTGTAGAGTTCCACCGTGTCCGCGACGAGGTCGCCCAGCACGTTGCATCCTTCCCCCACGATGACGCGGCCAGTGGCTTGAAGGGTTCCTTGAATTTCGCTGTCGGGCCGCAACTCCACATCTCCTTCGACGCGGACGGCGCCGTAGAAGGTGGTTCGCTCCCCGATGTGGGCGTCGCCTTTGACCGTGAAGTTGCCGAGGACACGGCAGTCCTCGCCGGTGTGCAAGCCGCCTTTGACTTCGGACTTTTGCAACCCCAATTGGGTGCCGTCTGGAATGAACAAGAACACCTCGTCCACGGCAATCTCGACATCCTCTGCCTCTTCCAACTCCTGAAGAATCTTCTCGACTTCGTCGGATTTGCCGAGCCGCAGCAATTCCAGCAAGTAGAGCAAAATGTAGACGACGAGGGGCACGGGGTTGCGCTTGTTGACCCATCCTTTTGCTTTGAGCTGGCCCGTGATGCGGACGTCGTCGCCCACATCCAAGTCGCCTTCAAGCGCAAGATCGCCTTTGATGAAGCAGCGTTCGCCCAGGTAGGCATTGGCTTGGCAGCGGACGTCACCCATCACGTGGGTGCTGGCATCGAAGCGGATGTCTCCTTCCGACTCCACGTCGCCGTGCAATTCGACGCCCTGGCCGGCGAAGACGCGGCCGTCGGTGGTGATTCCGAAGTCGCTGCGGACGTGGTTGCCCAGGATGATGTCGCCTTTGCCCACGATGGTGCGCTCTTCGAAGCGCGTGCCCGCAGGCAAGACCAGTGCCCGTTTGTCGAAAGCCATGGCTAGTGCATCCCGAAGCGTTGACCTGAAGGCGCGGTTCTAAGGCTTCGCATCCGGCCCCTTTTACAAGCGCACAGCCATCATGCGGCATGGAGGGCACACAGACGCCGGCACCCTGGCCTTGGCCTCGTGTGCTACGCCTCGCCATCGGAAGCGGGCTTGCCTTGGTGGGGACCTACGTCATCATGTTTCGGATGTTTGAGGTTGGTTTCGAGATTTCCAGCTCGTTCTCGCGGGAGCCCTTGCTGTGGGGGACCGCCGCTGTTGTGGTGGGCCTCATCATTCTGAGCGCTCCCTGGTTCCCGAAGGCGCCTTGGTGGCGCGGGCACGAACGCTAAGCGTTGCGGACGGTGGTTTGCCGGCTATCGAAGCCGGCCTGAACCTTGCGGCCCGCGGCTTTCAAGCGGCTGGCGCCGTTGACGGCGCGCATGGCCGTGTCCTTGGGAACAGCAAAGCCCGATTCGTGGCGGTGCACGATGATTTCTTGGATGCTGTGGTCCGGCAGGCCGGTCGCTTTCTGGATCAAACGGTGGAGCTTGAAGCGGGTGACACCCTCTGCGCTGCCGACATCCATGCGGATGTGGACGTTGCCGTACTTGTCGGCCAACTCGTCCCAATCGATGGTGCGGGGGACGCGGTCCTTGCCACCGATGGGCGGCTGGTCTTCGCGGATTTCCCTGCCGATGAGCATCTCAATGCGCTTCAGGATGGGTTTGTCGTCGATGCCAACGAACGCGATGGCCTTGCCTTTGCGTCCAGCCCGGCCCGTGCGCCCAATGCGGTGCACGTAATTTTCGGGCTCTTGCTCGGGCAAATCCCAGTTGACCACGTGCGTGATGTTGTCAATGTCCAGACCACGCGCGGCAACATCAGTCGCGATGAGGATTTTCACGTCACCACTGTCGAATCGCTTCAGCACTTTCTCGCGCTTGGCTTGCGGAATGTCGCCGTGCAGCGCTTCGGCGTTGAAGCCGTGGCGGTTGAGGTCCTCTTTGAGGCGGTCCACCATGTGCTTGGTGGCGCAGAAGATGATCATCAGGTCGATGTCGTCTTTCTCATTGTCCAGGACCCGGGTCAGAGCCCAGAGTTTGTTGCGCCGTCCGACCGGGTAGTACACTTGGTCGATTTCGGGCACGGTCAATTCGTCCGCACTTACGCGGACGTAATCGGCGCGCCGCATGAAACGGCGGCACAGGCTCTTGATTTCTTCCGCCAGGGTGGCCGAAAACAGCAGAGTCTGCCGGTCGTGCTTGCCCGGCATGTGCTTGAGAATCCATTCGATGTCGTCGATGAAGCCCATGTCCAGCATGCGGTCGGCTTCGTCAAGAATCATGATCTTGCACTTGGTCAAGTCCAACGTGCCGCGTTCCATGTGGTCCATGATGCGGCCCGGCGTGCCCACAACCACGTGGACGCCGTCGGACAGTTTGCGGTCTTGCCCCTCGTAGCCGGTGCCACCGTAGATGCAGACGGTTTCGAGACCACGGTTTGCGCCGTAGCGGTTCAACTCCTCGTCAATTTGCAGCGCCAATTCACGAGTGGGTGCCAGAACGAGACACTGGACATGGTCCGCGTCGTAGTCGATGGCCTCGATGGTTGGCAGGCCAAATGCGGCCGTTTTGCCGGTACCGGTGCGGGCCTGACCAATGACGTCATGGCCTTGGAGCAGGCGGGGGATGGTCTTGGCCTGGATGGGCGTCGGATGTTCGAATCCAATCGCGTCCAGTGCCTCGAGGGTGGTTTGGGATAGACCCAAGTCTTTGAAGGTGGTCTTGAGGACCTGTTTCTTGCTCATGCGAATCACGTGCCGCGTCCTGCAGATGGCACGGACGATGAGGGTCCGGCGCGACCACGGCCCACGCGGCGGGGCTGACTGGATGCTGGCCAGGTGTTTCGCTTATTAAGGTTGGCCGAGCGGCGTCGTTCGGTCGTCGCCCTTGGAAAGGTTGGGCAATTGGACGCCATTGACTTCGCCAAAGAAGCGCGAAATGACTTCCCAGAACCACCAGGGGTCCATGGCTTCGAAGCCCGTGTGGCCGCCCCAATCGGTTGTCAAAACTTGCACATGAGGGTGGTCCCTTGCGTACCGTTCGAGCCGGCGGGCGTGGCGCACGGGCACGACGGGGTCATCCGTTGAATGAACAGCCAGGGTGGGCGAATGAATCATGCCAATCTTCCATTTGGGATTGGCCAAGTCAAACAATTCCTCAACGCTTTCCAAACCGTTCACCCGGGCGGCGTCTTCCATGTACTCCAAGAAGGAGCGGTACCCACCCATGCTGCGGTATCGCAGGAGTTGGACGAAGGCTTCCCACTGAGCGCGAAACGGGTGCCCAGCTGCGGGTGGCGTCGAGATGTAGTGCACTGCATCCCGGGCGTCCACGAAAGCGGACCAAGTCAAAACGCCCGCGGTCATCAGGTTCGCCCCACTTGCCGAGTCGTGCGCCGCTGCGTTCAGGGCGGCTGCGCCACCCATGGATTCGGCAATGACGCCCACCCGTTGCACGCCCGAGCGACGGGCCAGTTCACGCACGGCGCCGTGCACATCCAGGGCTTCCTTCCAGCCACCGGTGCCGATACCGGTTGACTCGCCGAAGGCGCGCATGTCAATGCACATGACCGGGACGTCCCAGTGACGCCACATGCGGATGGTTCGGCGCTTGTGAACGGTGTCGTCCTTGGTGCTCCACATGCCCGGCACGAGAACAATTCCAAAGCGTGGGTTGGCTTGCTTGGAGGGGCCGTACCATGAGGCGATTTGGACGCCATCTTCGGTGCGGAATTTGACGTGCTCGAACGGCTTCGGGTAGGGGTTGACACGGCGCAGAAAGCGCGCGTGATGGGGCTTTGAGTGCCCGATGAAGTCGGCCGCCCGTTTGGCACGAAACAGCCAGTTGCGCGGGTGGCCACGAGGGGAAGGTTCCTGCGGCAAGCCTTCGAGGGTCCGACGCAGGTCGCGCCAGCGATTGACCTCCGATGACTCGTCCGTCACAGGAGGTGACTGTTTGCGCCGCTCAAAGGTTGTGTGGTCACGGTTGGCGCAAAGCAATGCGTACTGCTGCGTCGGCGTGGCGGCTGCCCGTGCGCGGGCTTGCGGGGCTGGTCGCTTCCTCCGACACGATGGCCACGTGGGCTTCTGGCATGGCGCGTTGGCATTCATTGACCAAGGCATCGCGGATGATGGGTGACCCGCTGCCGATGTGCACGCGCAGGCGCCGCGTCCAGAGTCCAGTGGTCCATGCGGCCAGTCGAAGGGCCGCGTCCCGTGGACCGTGCGCTTCCGCGACCATCAAGGGCGAATCATCGGCCACCACCGCCAAGCCAATGGTTTCTCCGGGGTCAATGCCGAACGTCACGACGCGGTAGCCGCCTTCCGCCGTGGGACGTTCATCGAGCCGTTGCAACACGGCGAGCAGGGTCGCCTCCGGCTCCTTGCGCAATGCAATGCTGCGTTCATCGTCCGGTGGTCCAGCCAGCAGAACGCGAATGGACTCGGGGACGTCCTCTTCGGGGCGCAAGCCGAGAACGCGCAGGCCATGGGTTTCCAGAAGCGGCACGAGGGAATGGTACAGGCGCATGTCCGTGGTGACCAGGCCCACCTGCAAGTTGCGCCGTTCTCCCACGTGGCCGCTCAGGTGCGCCCCCCCATCCAGGACAAATGCGTGTGAATGGTGGCCGGCAGGGCGCCGAGCACCGTTGCGGTTTCGAAGCCGATGTTTTGGCCGGTCAACTCCAAGCAGTGGTCCGTGTTCTTCAGGACATCTTTGGGCAACCCGCGGGGCCCAAGTCCCAGAACCACCAGTTGGCTTCGGCCCGCATGGAGTTCGGCGGCCACTTCCCGGGGGGAAACCGGGCGGGCATTCGTTTGCGCGTGTTCCGACGTGGCGATGGGGCGGCCCAATTGGGGTGGAAACCCTTTCTTGGGGAAATCGAACGTACTGACCCGTCCGGCGGCTGCCAAGGCACGGAAATGGGCCCCTCCGTCGCCAATGCTAGTTGAATCGGCAACAAAATCTGCCACCTCGACCGGCGTGCGCAAATCCGGGGCGTCCGGGTCTTTCGTTTCGCGCCGG
>JBFJWV010000088.1:0-5872 GCA_041623515.1 Thermoplasmatota archaeon
ACGAACTTGGATCCCAGGCTCAGCAGTTCCACTTCGCCGTCTTGATCCTCGAAGGTTTCAGGGTCCGTGGTGAAGCTGTGCACGCCTCCGAGGCGCTTCCAGTACGAACGTGGCAGGCGCAGGGTCGTGACCCCGCCATTGGTTTCAATTTCGGTCCCGGTCAAGTCCACGAAGCCCTTCAGGAACTTGGCGATCTCCCGGTCCATGTCCACCTTGTCTTCGATGTCCACTTCATCGCCAGCCGTGGACAAATCGAACTTTTGGAAAATGGAAGCATCCAGCTCCTTGATTTCGTCCGCTTTGGCGCGACCAGCCCGCATTTCCCGCTCGGCGGAAGTCAGCGCGTCCTTGACGTCTTCATCGCTGTCGGTCTTGAGAATGGCATCCATGATGCGCTTCTCGACACCACCGCTGTCGTTGATTTCCGACAGGATGAGGTCCATCTCACCGATGGCGACTTCGAAGAGTTTGATTTTCTCGTAGAGCACCTGGAGAACGTAGTCCTCGATGGTGTCGGCGACGGCCAAATTGATGATGGCCACGTGGTCGCTTTCTTGCCCGATGCGGTGCACGCGACCAATGCGCTGCTCCACCCGCATGGGGTTCCACGGCAGGTCGTAATTGACCAAGATGTGGCAGAACTGCAGGTTGAGACCTTCACTGCCGGAGTCGGTGCAAACAAGCACCTGGCAACTGTCGCCCCGGAACTCCTCGAGCGCGGATTTGCGTCGGCCGGCCGAGAGTTGACCGTGGTACTTGACGTTGGAAACGCCTTCCTGCTTGAGGCGGCGAGAAAGCAATTCCTGGGTTTCGCGGAACTGGGTGAAGACAATCATCTTCTCGCCGGTCTTACGCGCGACGTCCACGATGAGGTTGACCTTCGAGTTGCGCTTGACCGATTCCGCTTGGTGGCGCAATTCATCCATCGCCACATGGGTGTCCGGGTCCTGCACCTTGGCCATCATGTTCTTGAGCGTCTTGGCGAGCGCCGGCGCGGAACTGGCCACTTCGCGTTCAAGAATCATCAATGCCAGATGCGAATCGAACATCTGCTTGTAATCACGAATGAACTGGGTCACCGCATGGTGCAGAGCCATTTCGGCGGCCGTGGCTTCAACCCGGTTCGTCTCCACGCGACGCTCGGGGAAGGCGATGCCTTGGGTTTCCGAGCGCCGGTTGCGAATCATCACCTGCTTGAGCAGGTTCTGGAGGCGCTGGGCATGCAACAACACGCGACCCTGGTTGTCCCCGACGTATTCGTCTTCGAAGTGCTGCAGCGTCCCCAGCAGGCCGGGGCGGATGAGATTGATGAGATTGTACAGCTCCATCAGGTTGTTCTGGATGGGCGTGGCCGTCAGCATCAGGGCTTGCCGGGCAATGATTTCGTCCGCCAGCCGGTAGCGCTGCGTTTTCTTGTTTTTCAGGTAGTGGGCTTCGTCAATGATGACCAAATCCCACTCCCGGGAAATGATGTCGGGGTAATGCTGGTTGCTCTTGGCCGTATCAATGGACGCAACCATCTTGTCGTGCTTGTCGAAGCCTTGGAATTCCGGGTCATCGTGCTTCAGGAACCGTTCGCCAAACTTGTCCCACAGCTCCTGCTGCCACTGGTTGGCCAACGCCGCGGGCGTCAGAATGAGCACGCTGCGGGCCTTGCCGCGCGCGATGAGCTCCTTGAGGACGATGCCGGCCTCGATGGTTTTGCCCAACCCCACTTCGTCGGCCATGATGGCCCGGCCGCCCATTTCGTTGATGACGCGAATCGCGGTTTTCACCTGGTGCGGCAGAATCTTGATTTTGCGCCGCAGCTGATTGAGCGTCGTCAATCCCTCGTGGCGGAGACTTTTGAGGGTCTGCCCTTGCAAATTGAGGCGGTGCATTTCCGAGTCGGCGAAGGCACCGGCGATGACCTTCTCCTCGACGCCGAAGGTATCCTCAATGGGGTGTCCCTTCAGGGGATCGCGGCGTTCGCGCTTGAATAGGGACTTCCGGGGAGATTCGTCGCTCATGGAATTGTTCGAGGAACGGGCACGACGAGGACACCCTATTGTTAAGACTGGTGGTGGCGGCCGATGCAACCCCTCGCCCCAATGGGCCCGTAAACTCGGCGCGCACCGCTACGACCAAACCCGCAACCGCCCTCAATCGGCTGTGAAGTTGCGCGCCGTCCTTTGCGACTTGGACAACACATTGCTGGATTTCATGCGCATGAAGCGCGGCGCAAGCGACGCGGCGGCACGGGCGATGGTGCGTGCGGGCGCCGACTTCCCGTTCGATGCCAGCGAAGCGGGAGACATCCTCTTTGGTGCCTATTTGGGCAACATCGAAGGGGACCGAGTATTCGAGGAGTTTCTCAAGCGGCATCATCAACAGAAGCTGAGCCTGAGCCAGCACGCGACGGACCGCATCACGGCGGCGGCCGTGAACGCCTACCTGGACGCCAAGCGAACTCTGCTGGAGCCGTACCCCAGCGTTCGGCGCACTCTGGTCGAGTTGACCCGCCGCAACATGAAACTGGGCATTGTCACCGATGCGCCTCGCTTCAAAGCGTACCAGCGTCTGGACGCCGCCGGCCTCACGGATTTCTTCGACTTCGTCGTCACCATGACGGACCACGGGGAACAGAAACCGCACGACCGTCCGTTTCGTGAAGCCCTTGATTTGCTCGGCATGAAACCGCAGGAAGTGGTTTTTGTTGGCGACTGGCCCGACCGCGACATCGCGGGCGCCCAAGCAGCGGGCTTGCGCACCGCGTGGGCACGTTACGGATCAAATGAACCAACGGCGCAAGCCGATTGGACCCTTGACCGCTTCGCGGATCTTCTCAAGATTACGGCGTTTCACGGCGCCCGTGCCGCTGACTAAGCAGGAACCTTGGACGCCGCGACGGCGTCATGCATGATGCCGCCAAGCTTCTCGATTCCCGTGCGAATGTTGTCATCCGTCGGGTGGGTGAAGTTCAGGCGCATGGTGTTCTGGCCCACGTCGCCGACGAAGAACGGCTTGCCCGGCACGTACGCAACTTTGTTTTGGACCGCCGTTTCGAGCATGTCCACGCAATCGATGCCCTCGGGCATTTCCGCCCACGTAAACATGCCACCCTGGCTCTTGGTCCACGACACGCCGTCCGTCGGGAAATGTTCGTCCATGGCACCCAGCATGATGTCCCGCTTGCCACGGTACAAGTCAATGATTTTCGGCAAGTGCCTTTCGATGACGCCACCGGCGAGCATGTCGGCGGCGATGAATTGGGTGTAGGCATTGGTGCACAGGTCGACGCTTTGCTTGCTGACCACCATCTTGTGCACCAGGTCGCTCGGCCCGGCACTCCACGCGAGGCGGAAGCCGGGCACCAAAATCTTGCTGAAGGTGCCCAGGTAGAGCACGCGATCTTCCGTGTCCATGCTCTTCATCGTGGGCACGGGGTCACCATCGAACCGGAGGCGCCCGTACGGATCGTCCTCCACGACCAACAAATCGTGCTCGTGCGCCAGGTCCAGGATTTTGCGGCGACGGTTCTCAGGAATCACGGTCCCCGACGGGTTCTGGAACGTGGGCACGAGGTACATGAACTTGGGCCGCACACCTTGGCGCGCGAGACGCGTGAGGCTTTCGTCCAAGCTGTCGGGTTGCAAGCCGTCGCCATCACTGGCAGCCGCCGCGTAGTTGCAGTCAAAGAAATTGAACGCCTGCAATGCACCCAGGTAGGTGGGGTTGCTCACGACCACGGTGTCCTTGGGATCCAGCAAGACGCGCCCCAGCAAATCCAACCCCTGTTGGCTGCCGTTGGTGATGAGAACGTCGTCTGGATGAATGTCCATGGATTGTTTTCCAAGGTAATCCGCCACGGCCTCGCGCAGTTCGGCGACGCCCTCCGTGGTGGAATATTGGAATGCACGGCCCGGGTGGTCAGTCAAGACGCGTTGCGCCGCCTCTTTGACTTCCTCCACCGGGAAGGAACCTGGGTTGGGCAGACCGCCCGCGAAGCTGATGACGTCCGGTTGTTCCGTCAGTTTCAGGAGTTCACGGATTTCGCTGGCCTTCATGGCTGCGGCGCGGGATGACCAAAGGGGTTCCATGTCCATGGGGTGCAATCCGGGCCAGAGTCGGGGAACTAAAAGCCGTTCGTCACCAGAAAACATTGCACCAAGATGGACAATTTTTGACATGTTCGGCCCCGGCCCGAACCTTGTCTCCAAAGGGACCTGGGGATTGCGTTGGCAAGAAAGCTCTTGCACCCCTGCCTCCCTGCGGCCCCGATGCGACTGCTCGTTTTGCTGCTTCTAACCGCCGCCCTGGCTGGCTGCGTGGAAGGAAACCTCGATACCAACCCCACTCCCAACGACGTGGACAACGTCACCGAAGGTGCCGGACCGTACGCCGTCATCGGCTTGCAAGACAACGGCATCAATGCGTACCACATCACGTTCCGGGACGACAGCCCCCAGGCGTTCGAGCATCCCAGCACGTACATTGACGGCTACCCCGGCGACGCCATCGCGCTGGAATTGACGTTCAACGCCACGGACTTCTGGTCGGCCGTTCACGCGGATTGCGAAGCCATTTGGTCGACCATTGAAGCCGGCCAAATGTACTGGTTCCCGGGAACCAAGATCATTGGCGCCATCACATTCCAGGACCCCGGAACACCGGATTGCACCGCCGAAGAGCCGTTCATCGGAGGCATCCTGTCGAGCAGCCACGGCACCATGACCGCGAGCCGCGCTGCCAGCAACGAATACGGTGCGTGCCCCGAATGCCACATCGTCATGGTGGAAGGATTCAACGTCGAGGGCGTGCGGTGGCTGGGAGCCAACGCGCATTGGATTGACGTGCAAAGCCACAGTTGGGGACCGTTCCTTCCCGTCCGTGAACCCGGCGACGAAAGCAGCGGCATGGGCATCGTGGGCGGAACGTCCAACTTCTACGATGAAGTGGACGAGTCGGCCAGCAAGCACTTGGCATTCTGGGCCAGCGGCAACGGCGCTGGCACGCGCTTTGGCGTCTTGGGCCACCCGAGCATTCTGACGCCTCACTTTGGGCCGTCCGTCGTGACCGTGGGCGGCCATGATTCGGGTTACATCAACACCTGGCCGGGGTGGTGGGCGCACGTCGTGAGCGACTCCTGTGACTCATGGGCAGCACACCACACGAACTTGACCAGTTCCGCCGACAACGTGGGCGGGGGCACGAGTGGAGCAACGCCCTACGCCGCCGGCATCGCGGCAGACATTTTGCTCGAAGCGCGGCGCCTCTTGGGCGACCACGGCACCGGCGTCGAGGATGGCGTGGCAGCCCGCGGGTCAACGGCCATTGCCTCGGGCCCCTTGGCCGATGGAACCTTGACCCTCGATGAATGGCGCGATTTGGTCATGAAGACCGCCACGCCACGCCCCGAACGTCAGCACGAAGACGGCGCCGTCTGCAGCTTGGGGACCGGCCTGTTCATTTACGACAGCACCCCCATCATGTGGAACCAGGTGCCCGATGGCTACCCCCAGTACCTCCACATTGGCTACGGTGCGACGGACAATGTGTCCCGTGAACGCGCTCACGAAATTCTCGCCGGCACGGCCGACATGCCGTTGCGTGAGCAGGAAGACATGTTCTTCGCCGCCGACGCCCAGGCGCGGCAGGTCATGCACGACGTGTGGACAACGGGCCCATAGCAACACGGAGGCCCGCGGAATGGCCGGTTCGAGTCGGGACCCTACCGACTAAGCATGGCACGCAGGCGGTCGCCTGCACTCGCCAGGACTGCGTCCAGGCTCGGCAGCCAACCACCCCGCATCGGGACCCTACCGACTAAGCATGGCACGCAGGCGGTCGCCTGCACTCGCCAGGACTGCGTCCAGGCTCGGCAGCCAACCAC
>JBFJWV010000089.1:0-5872 GCA_041623515.1 Thermoplasmatota archaeon
AAGGTCATGGAAATAATCGGCCAGGGGCGCATCGGCCGCCAATGGTGGCAATGGGGTTCCGTCCGAGTCGTTGGCTCCACCTTCCAGGCAACCGGATAGACCCACGACAGCGAACAAAGCGGTCGCAATCAAGACGTCGATGCGCATGGGCAGCGAGGCCAGCGGGCTCCCCTTAACCGTTGCCGCTCTCCCCTGTTGAGGTTGACAGTTGTACCAATGTGGTTAATAATCCGAGACCGGAGCTTATGGTTATGACCAAGTGGTTGGCAATTCTCATGATTTTCCTCGTGCCCGGCTCGGCGGCACAAATTGCATGGGGGGACCCCCTCCTGGAGGATGGCGCCGGCGACGTTGCGTTCAACGCCGCAGATTCCGGCCAACCCATCGCAGGCCACGATGCCATCGACGTGCGCGCCTTGTGGGTTCACGAAGACCCGTTCGACATCCACTTCATGATTCAAGTGGAAGACCTGGAAGGAGCCGCCACTTCCGGCGGCACCACATCCGCCCTGTTCACGTTGGGCGAATGGAGGTACCGGGTGCAAATGCTGCGCACCTTTGATTCGGAGGAAGGCTTCTTCGGATCCCTCAGCCGCAACCACGTGGAGGACGGCCGCTACGAATACATCCAGCAACTGATGGTATTCGGAAATGTTGACCAAGACCTTCTCTGGACGAGCGTGGACCGCGACCTCCTGACCTCCGGCAGCTCCCTGAAGGCCGGAACGCCGCTGCGCGACTTCGTGGCCGAAGGCATCAACCTCTGGTTTGGAGCCGCCGGCCAACAAGCCCGCGCCTACGACGCCGCACCCGATGCCGGGCCAGGCCCCGTCCGGGAATTGACCATGAACCGCAACGTGGCCAACGGCTTGAGCCTCAGCGCACCGGAGCCGTTCCGAGCCAGCAACGGCGAGGCCACCACGTACCAATACATGGTGACCGCCCGCAACAGCGGCGATGAAACCATTGCTGCCCCCGTGAGCATGGAGAACGTGCCCAACGGCTGGAACGCATCCATCCCTGGAAGCTACCTCACCCTGGAGCCCCGCCAGTCATTCCAATTCCCGGTCACCGTGACCGTCCCGTTCGCCCATGAGCACGGGGCAACCCAATCCCTGGAATTGGTGATTGGCGAACCCGAAAATCCACTCGCGTTGCAGGAATTGGGCGTTCACTACTTGGCGACGCCCCAACCCGCAGGCCACCACGCCACCGTGTTCTTCCACACGCACCCCTGGTCCGGCGCGGCCGGAATCATCAACCCGCCCTTGGGCGGCGCCAACGGCTACGTGTCCTTCAACACCCTGCAAGAAGACCCGGCTGACACGGGCACCCCCATCACGCCCTTCGCCAACGCCTTCGACCAAACCCGGTACGTGTGGAACATGTGCCTTAGCCCCGAATTGAGCATGGGTCTGGAATGGGACATGGAAAACCCGGGCAGCACCGAATTCACCATCGCCACCCAGGCCCCCATCTCCGGCGCCACCATCACGGGCGAGTTTGCCCTCGTGGACGCGGAACAAGTGAACTTCTACTGCGCCTACTTTGGCAGCGATCGTCAGGAAGTGGCCCGCTTCACGCAGGAACTGGGCGACCTGAACGGCTTGAGCAGCGTCGGCGTCAACGCCGAGGTGCATGCACTGGTGGACCGCGTGGAATACGACCCCACCAAGCAACTGGTTCTGCGCATTGCCCTGGAAGGACCCACCCCGATGCCAACGGCGTCTGGCGCCCCCGAAATGCTCTCGGGCGGCTCCATCACGCTACCGCTGTTTGAGTACCACGACGCCGTGAGCGTGGCCTCGCCGCTGCTGGACAACCCCGACAACGGCGCCACCCCGGCCCTCTCGGAACCGGCCCCCGAAGTCAAGGAAAGCCCGGGCGGATTGGTCCTCGGTTTGGTTGCGCTGGTAGCCGCCGCGTTCACCCGACGCTGGCAACGCTTCTAACGGCCACCCTCCTGGGGCGCCTTGCCATGGCCCCCCCGCAGGTCGCGTCCGAAAATTCCGCCCCCGCGGCCGCCTCCAGCCCAGGCATTCCAAAGCAACACGCACAGTCCGTGCTGTTCGCCGGCGGTACCTTGCTGGTGGCCGGCATCATTCACTTGATGGTGGTCGAAGCCCACCTCACCCATGCACGCGGAACCGGCTTGTTCTTCCTGGGCATGGGCGCAGCGCAGGTGGTTTGGGCCGTCATGTTCATCCGGCAACCAACCTGGAACATGGCCCGCTTCGGCTTGCCCTTCCTGGCCATCGCCCCCACCATTCTCTACGTCGTGACACGCGTGGTGCGGGCCCCCTGGTCCGAATTCCCGGAACACGTGGACACACTCGGCGTCGCGACGGTTGCATTCCAACTGCTCGCGGCGGCCGCGCTGACCAACACCCTATGGGCTCGACTCGGCAAGCAACTGGCCGCAGCGGCCGGAGTCGGGTTGCTCGCGGGAGCCACCATGTACGGTGGAGCCCTCGCCGTCGAAGACGTCGCCTGGCTTGCGGACGCCGAAGTTCCGCACGTGCACGGCGACGATGGCGAGCACGCCGGCGGCGGCCACGGCCACGGCGGAGATGCATGGGGCACGGTGGGTCAATCCATCGTGGGCACCATCCCCTACTACGGTCCACCGACGGCCGAAGGAATTTCACAGCAATGCCGTGACGCCGGGCAAGCCAACGAAGATTGCTGGCTATCGTACCTGCGCGGCTTGCTCATCGCCGATGGCGCCGTGGCCGCGTTTGCGGTCTTGGATGATTTGGCAACCTACGAACCCGCCGCGAGCACACACAGCCACGCCATGGCCCACACCCTGGGCCACGAAGCATTTCAGGCGTACGGTCGCGACATTGTCCTAACCCTTGGCGAATGCTCATACGAAGTGTTCCAAGGGTGCATCCATGGGGCCCTGCAATCCTACTTCGATGACCTGGGGCAACGCGGTGCACAAGTTGACAAGAGCACATTGGGAGGCGTTTGCTCCGCGGCCGAATCCAGCTTCGAACGCTACAGCTGCGTGCACGGCGTGGGTCATGGCGTGATGATTTACGCCGGGTACGCGATGGACGACAGCCTGGACATGTGCGCCCTGTTCGACACCGGTTTTGACCGCAGCTCGTGCTACGGGGGCGTCTTCATGGAAAACGTCGTGGCTTACTTTGATTCGAAGAGGCCCGACTACGTCCCCCACCACGGCAACTCTCCCCCGGAATTCTGGATTCGCGAAGACGATCCCGCGTACCCGTGCAATGCCGTGGACGCGCCGTACCAAAGCGAATGCTGGCGCATGCAAACCAGCCTGATCTTGCACTTCAACAACGGCGACTTCCGGGCCACCTCGTCGGTTTGCGATGACGCCGGAACCCACCGACTGGCTTGCTATGCATCCGTGGGCCGCGACGCCAAAACGTACACTGGAGCCGACCCGGTCCGCATGAGCCAACACTGTGCCCATGGGGCACCCGACGCCCAACGGGTCTGCGTGCGGGCATTCACGGCGGGGGTGAGCCTCGCTGCCAACGATGTGCAAGCGGCCATTGACCTCTGTGGCAAATTGAACGCCACGTACACCATGCACTGCTACGAAGAAGTGGGCGACCAAGCCCGCAGCATGTTGGGCGCGGCCGAGGCGGAGGAACTGTGCAACGGGCTGCCGGACGCGTACCAAAAGCCGTGTCACGAAGGCCGTCAATGACCCTGTTCAGCCGCGCACAGCGTATGCGTTGAGGGTCGCTTCGAGGACGCGGACGACCAGCTCGCCGTCCTCCGCCGCAACGTAGGGCGCGATGTCCAGGGAACCCGACGCCAACATGGGCTCGCCGCCTTCGATGGTCACGTCCCACCAAGCCGGCCGCCAATCGGCCGCAAACACTGCCCGGCCCGCCGCACGCTCCAACGGTACTGCGTCTGCGTAGTACGGGGTGTGCCGTGGCCCGAACCGAACCTGCAAATCCGGCTCTTCCACGGGCGGTAGCCACGTCACCTCGAACCGAACCTGCGACGTTCCTGGCGGGATGGGGCTGGCGGGCGTGTAGTAATGGGGCCGGCTGCCGTAGTACGTGATGCGGTCCTCGTCCGAGGTGGATGCATCCTCTTGGTACACATTGGCCATGTCCACCGGCCGGTCGCGCTGGATGTTGACTTCGGGGGCACCGTCCCAGAACGGGTCCAGTACGTCTGGACTCCATGCAAATGGCGGGGGCGCCAGCCCCAATTGAGTGACCAACGAAATGCCCGTGAACAAGGACGAATCCCCGTGGTTGTAATTGATGCTGTAGTACTCGAATGGTGCATGGTCATGGTGGGGTCGAATGGCCAACTCCACGTCCGGCGGAACTTCTCCATCGAACCGGAACCGCGCCGCATCCTGAGCCCCCAGGTTCACCGCGGATTGGCCCATGCCCGCGTGAATGAATGCATGGAGGCTGTAGTCCCCTTCCGCATCCGATGATGCTTCCAGGCTCCAGGTGCCCGCCATCGGGTCCTCCATCGCCATCTCCTTGAGGGACTCCTTGGGACCTTGGATTGGAATGCGTTCCCCATTGGGTGCCACCAACGCAACCGCCACGGGCGGATGGAACGTTTCCTTGCCTGCGCCCGGCGCAAACGCACCCTCCAGCTCCAAGAAGAACCGAGCAAACAACGATGTGGCGTTCGCGGGCACTTCGAAGCTGGCGCGCCATGCACCCTCCCACGGTTCTTCGATAAAGCCGGAGTTGAATGCGAGGGGCGCTGAGCCACGGGGTGCAACGTCAACGCTGAGCAAATCCACATCGGGCCACCCCGAGCGAACCACCAAGTCCCATTGCCGGGGCTCCACGTTCTCCCACTGCGCAATCCAAACCGGCCCGATGCCGTAGTGGCAACTGCCACATTCCGCAGTGCTTCCCCCGACCGTTTGCACCGAATGGAAATCGGGCGCGGTCCAGATATCGGCATCCTGAACGTCGGCACAGTCAGCCACGAGGACACTGAGAACCACTGCCGTTGTGACGCGCTGTCCAAGCACATGCCCCGCCGGTTTCGAGACCACTTAGCAACTTTGGTTGCATGGACGATACGCCGCGGCGTGGCGCCCAGCGCCGCCAATCCACCCCCGAAAGCGCGCGCGACTGGTTTCCCGCCCGCAACGGCCTGCGCCGGCACCTTCATACGGGCTACCTTCTGGTGGCAGACCGAAGCAAGATGGCCGTCGCGATTGAATCCACGCCTCAATTTGTCAAGGACACCTACTCCAAGATGCAGGAACGCATCGCGGTGGTCCGGGAACGCCTTGGTCGCCCCATGACGCTGGCCGAGAAGATTCTCTACGGCCACTTGGACGACCCCGCCGGTGCCGACTTGACCCGCGGCACTGCCTACCTGGACTTGCGCCCGGACCGCATCACCATGCAAGATGCCACGGCGCAAATGGCCATGCTCCAATTCCTCACCACGGGCAAGCCGGAAACCGCGGTTCCGACAACCATCCACGCGGACCACTTGATCATGGCCAAAACCGGGGCCGCGGCGGACCTGACGGCCGCCAACACCAACAACGCGGAAGTGTACGACTTCCTGCGCACGGCGGCCGCCAAGACCGGCTGCGGCTTTTGGAAGCCCGGCGCCGGCATCATTCACCAAGTTGCCTTGGAGCAATACGCGTTCCCCGGCCAGATGCTCATTGGAACCGACAGCCACACGCCCAACGGCGGCGGTCTGTGCCAATGGGCCAGTGGCGTGGGCGGCGCGGACGCCGTGGACGTCATGGCCGGATTCCCATGGGAAGTCCTGCACCCCAAAATCATCGGCGTCAAGCTCACGGGCAAGCTCTCCGGCTGGACGGCCCCCAAGGATGTCATCCTGAAGCTTTGCGGAATCCTCACGGTCAAGGGCG
>JBFJWV010000090.1:0-5818 GCA_041623515.1 Thermoplasmatota archaeon
AAGGGACGCCTACCGCATACGAGACCGTCTTCCCGGACACCCTGGACGCGTTGCGCAAGGCCGCCAAGGTCACCATCCCGAACGACAAGCGCAGCCAAGAAATCGTGGCCATGCACGCGCGGGTGCAAGGCGTCCTCAACCTGGACGTGGGCATGAAGCTGGACACGCTGCGCGAAGAAGTCGTCAAGCGGCTCGCGGAACACGGCATCACCACCACGGTCGCAGAGCTGGAAGAGCTCATGGCGCCCGTCGAAAACCTCTACGGACTCGCTGACCATCTGCGATGCCTGTCGTTCATGGTCGGCGACGGCCTGGTGCCGGGCAACGTCAAGGCCGGCTACCTCATGCGGCTCATGTTCCGGCGCGCGTTCCGGTTTGCCCGCGACTTGGGAATCGACACGCCACTGTCGGCCTTGCTGGCGGACAACATGCAGCGCATGACCGATGATTTCCCGGCCTTCGCAGACGCCATTGCCCGCGCCAAAGAAATGACGGACCTGGAATTGCAACGGTACGAGGAGAGCCACGAACGCGGTTTGCGCCTCGTGGACCGGGTCCTGCAAAAGAAGAAGCAATTGACCGTGGACGACTTGGTCGAAATGTACGACACCCACGGGTTGGGACCCCACGCCGTGGCCGAAGCCGCGGCCAAGCAGGGCATCACGGTGGAGGTGCCCGACACGTTCGACGCGCTCATCGCCGAGCGCCACGCACAGCAGAAGAAGGCGAAGCCCAAGCCCTTGGTTCCCGCGGATGTTCCCGCCACGCGCCGCATCTTCTACGAGGACGACGGCCAAGGGCAGCAGGAATTCGATGCCGAAGTGACGTGGGCCGGCAAGAAAGGCGACGAGCATGTGGTCACGCTCTCGGAAACCTGCTTCTTCCACGACACCGGAGGCCAGCCAGGCGACCATGGAACCTTGTCCGTCGGTGGAAAGGCCGTCCAGGTCACGAATGCCACCAAGGACGGCGACCATGTCCTGCACCACGTCCATTCAGCAATCAAAGTCGGCACCAAGGTCCACGGCGCAGTGGATTGGGAGCGCCGCATGGATCACACCCGCAGCCACACGGCGACCCACATCATGAACCAGGCCGTTCGACGCGTGCTGGGCGCCCACAGCTGGCAAGCCGGGACCCAAAAGTACCACGATTGTGCCCGCGTGGACATGAGCCATTTCCGGCGCCCGACGCAGGATGAATTGGCCGAAATCGAAGCCTTGGCCAACCGGGTCGTCATGGAAGGCCGGCCCGTTTACCGCGAGTGGTGGCAACGCCACGAAGCGGAAGCCAAGTGGGGCATGACCCTACTGCAAGGCGGCATTCCAAAGGGCACCGACGTGCGCGTCGTCCGCATCGGCCCAGCGACCGACGGCGAAGACGACTTCGATGTGGAGTATTGCGGCGGCACCCACTGCCAAACCACCCATCAAGTCGGGCCCATCAAATTGTGGCGCACCGAACGCATCCAAGACGGAGTGGAACGCTTCGAATACAGTGCCGGGCAGTACGCAGTGCAGCGCTGGCAAGCGGACGAAACCCTCGTACGGGATGCCGCGGCCGCCTTGCAAGTCAACGGCACGGAATTGCCCCCGGCCGCGAAGCGGTTCTTCAGTGAATGGAAAGAACAGCGCCGCTTGCTCGAAGAGTTGCAATCGCAACTTGCCGAATTGAAGGCTGCCTCGGCCGCCGACGATGCGGAGGAAATCAACGGCATTCGCATTGTGGTCCAAGATGACTTGGCCGCCGCAGCGCTGCAAAAAACCGCCGCTGAATTGGTGGGCCAAAGCAACACCATTGCCTTGCTGGCCGCCCCCGCCGATGGCCGCGTCAACCTTTTGTTCGGACGCAGCGCGGACGTGGACGTCAACATGGGCGATGTGCTGCGCGCTGCCGCAGGATTCGTGGACGGCAAAGGCGGAGGTCGTCCAGATTTTGCTCAAGGTGCCGGCAGCAAACCCGATGGTTTGACGGATTGCCTGGACGCGGCACGCAAAGCCATCGTCGCCGCATTGAACTGACGACCGTTGCGTTGGCTCACCATAGCGCCCAAGCGGGTCCGCGCCCGATGAGGAGTCATGCGTCCCTTCCCTCTCAACCGCCCGGCGGTGCTCAGCATCATGCTCGTGCTCACCGTGAGCACGTTCGGATTTAGCGGCTTCAGCGGCGAACCCGCCACTGCCGACGGAATTTCCTCGGACACCAGCGTGGAAATCGGCAAGGACGGCGTCGATGTGTCATCGGACAACAGCGTCGAAGGTGTGATTTCTGTCAACACCAGCGCCACCCTTGACCCCGGCGGTGTCGCCCTTCCCACCATCTTGGGCGTTGGCAGCCACGCCACATTCACGTTCGATTTGCCGCTTTTTGACCGCGGCGCCGACGAACGATTCAGGTTCCGGTCGGCCCAGGGAGCATTGCACGAAGAGGTTCGCATCACGGTCACATGGCGGGACAGCAACGGCGACCCCAAACCATTCCCACCCGGCAACAACGTCGTGGCCCAGTTGGATTTGCTGCACGATGGCCAGCGCCAAACCTACCTGCCCGTCGACCGGCCCGCGGATTCCGTGGCCGTCTTTGCGGTGCCCATGGCGGATTTGGTGGACGGGCGAGCCACCGATTGGCGCGTCATGGCGAAGGCCGGAAACGAAGATTTGGACCTCGGACTGGCGAGCATCGGTGCCTTCAGCGCTTACAACCGCGGTGGCGACAGCCGCTCCAGTCTCGAAGCCACCGTGGATGATTTGCTTGACATTTGGGCCACACCCATCTGGGTTTACGATACGGACGAGGACGGGCTGCCCAACGATTACGACAATTGCCCCCGCACCCACAATCCATTGCAAGCCAACATGGACAATGACTTGCTCGGCGATGCCTGCGACCCCGATATGGACGGCGACGGGCACCCCAATGACGTGGAAGTAGTCGCAGGAAGCAACCCGCGCGACTTCCGCAGCACCCCCCATGACCGCGACGGCGACGGCTTTGGCAATGAGGAGGAAACCGAAGCGGGCAGCAACCCCGATGACCCAGCCAGCGTGCCTTCGGACGCCGACGCCGACGGCTTCGACACGGACGAAGAAATGGCAGCCGGCAGCGATCCTTTCAACGCCGCAAGCACCCCGGACGACCCCGATGCGGACGGCCATGACAACGACGCGGACAACTGCCCCGAGGACGCCAACGCCAACCAAGCAGATGGTGACAGCGACGGCATCGGCAATGCCTGCGACGGCAATCCCAACGACGGGCCCACCGGTGACGAAGACCAAGACGGTCTGCTCAACCGCGACGACCTGTGCCCACGCGACGCCAATGCCAGTCAATCCGACTTGGACGGCGATGGCCGCGGCGACGATTGCGACCGCGACCGCGATGGCGACGGCCACCGCAACCGCCGCGATGCATTCCCCGATGACCCCCTGGAATGGAATGACGCGGACGGTGACGGCCAAGGCGACAACGCCGACAGCGACGACGACAACGACCGACTCAGCGACGATGCCGAGGCGGCCACGGGAACGGACCCGTTGCAAAGCGACACGGACGGCGACCGACTCAGCGACTTTGACGAAGTGCAAATGCGCACCGACCCATTGAACCGCTACGACCCGGACACCCGCCCGGAGGATGCCCGCGCCGATGGCGCTGCCGACGGTTCCGTGCGCATTTCATGGACCGGCTCCGACGATGCCCGGGTCGCGTCCTATTCGGTTTGGGACCGCGCCGATTTGCGCCTCGTTGCCACCATCGCCGCCCAAGGCGCAACCACGCATGTTGTCACGGACCGCGACCACAGCGGCGGCGACGTGTTGTATGCCGTGCAGGCCAACTTCCACGATGCAACCGGCGGATTCGCGCTCGAAGATGCCGTCCACGCCCCCTTGTTTGCGGAAGAAGTGACGGCCTGGGCGTATGAAGCGCCCCGCGACCTGGTCCTAACCGACCCCGGCGAAAAAACGCAGGGCGGCGGCAACCCCGCCGCCATCAGCGACCGGGGCATCCCGGCCGGCTCGGTTCTGCTGACCGGCGCCGCGTTGGCCATGGTTATTCTGCGGCGGCGTGCGTAGATGCGCCCGCGCCGTAGGTCGCGAGGTATTCCGTCATGCGGAGCTTCCGCAGGGTGTTCTCGCTGCTCATGTAGCGGACTTTGCCATGGACGGGGCGCTCGCCCCATGCGCGGTCAAAGCGACCCAGAACCCACGCGATCCCACTGATGCTGTTGGGGTCACGGCCGTCAATGGCCCATTTGTCGTTGAGGTGCAGCATCCGCTCAAGCGCCTGCTTGGGGGTCTTGGACCAACCGAGAATGCGCTTGCCCCACAGCATGCGCAGGTAGTTGTGAATGACCCCTTCTTGCAGCAACTGATGTTGTGCAGCGTTCCAAATGTCGTCGTCCGTGCGGCCGGCTTCCAAATCGCCCATGGAATGCAGGTGCTTGGCATCCTCGCTGTGCGCTTCCAGGGTCATGCGTGACCAATCTGGCAAGGTTGAGTAGGCATGGTTGCCCGGTCGCAGCCGGCAATCCACGTAACCCAGTTCACGCCAAGTGACGAGTTGGTCCAGGAACGCCTCGGCGGCCTCGCTGATGCCCCACCAGCCTTGGCGGCTACCGGTCGCCTTGGCCCACTGCAATGGCGTCCAGCCTTCATCCTCCAGAATCTGGGCCACCATCTCCTGGGCACCAACGTGTCCGTGGCGTAGGTAAGGGCTCATGCCACTGGTGGCATGCGCATCGGGATGCCGCGCCTCCGGGTAGTGGGCAACATCAAACGAATCCCAACGGGCCAAACCGGCCCGGCGTCCGCCCGTTGCATCCACGGGTGGCACGCTGTGGTCGATGGCCAAGGCACCAAGGCGGACGTCCAAATTGGCGGGCCATCTCGCCTGCACTTCGTCGGGTACATCGGCACCGTCGCAGTGCGGATTTTGCTTTGGAATCCACCAATGGTTTGGCAGGGTCTTTTGCAGATGGCGGCGAAAATGCACTGCGGCCCCGTATGCTTTCTCCGTTGCAGCGAGCGGCAGCACGCCATTTCCATCCACGGCTTCGACGCGGCACGGCCAATCGGCGCCCTCGTCTGCAACCAGTGGGTGGTCGTCCGTGACCACGAGGGCCGCGGTCTGCGCAGCCGCGGCCAGCAACTGGGCTGCATGGCCCGGCTCGGTTTCCACATGGCCGTGGTAACCAATCCCCCGCGTTCGGCACCCGTCTCGATTGTCCTGCATGCCGTCCAGGGAAAATCGATGGAACCGGTCACTGGCATGCGGCTCATCCAAGCGCTGAATTTCGAGCATCCACACGCCCGTGCCCAAGGCGCGCGCACGCGCGGCGGCGTGCTGCAACGCGGCATTGAACTGGGTCCTTCGGGCGGCCGTTGACCAATAGACGACGGCACCATCGCCAACGGGTGCATCGTTGAGGGCGCGGACCCGCAAGTCGGGCACGTCAGAGGCCAAGCCGCAACCTCCATTCCTTCGGGTACGGATTCAGAAACGATTGCCCCCGCAACCACTGGGGTGCATGGCGTCGGGCATGGTGGGAAATGAGGGTCAGCGGGACCAGCAACGGCTGCAGGCCGTCCTGGTACTCACGAATCGCGGCATCCAATTCGGCACGATCGGCGGCATCCAAGCCATCGGATACGAACCCGAGCATGTGCTGCAAGGCGTTCGTGTTGCGGCCGCGCGTCGCTGGAACGCCCATCACTTGGGCGGCCTGCATCAAGTAGGAATCTGCGTCGCCAGCCGCCGCCAGTTGGCCCAACTTGCGTGCCCCTTCCGGGTCGTGGCTCATGTACGTGATTTTGTG
>JBFJWV010000091.1:0-5742 GCA_041623515.1 Thermoplasmatota archaeon
CCGTCGATGGCGGGTTTGCAAGTGGACCCGCTGACGCCCTGCGCATGGCGGGAACCTTCGGAATCACCGGCATTCTTGCCACCACGGCGTTCGTGTACGCGGCGCGGGCATCGTTTGATATCCCCGTTGCCGCCGGGGACAATCCGGCGTAGCCGCAGGGAAACCTTCTACCACACTGCGCGGAGTGGACCTCTTGTGGACGAAACCGAAGGGCCTGGCTTGCAAGCCAACCCCACGAAGCGCGACCCCGTTTCCACGGTGAGCATCATCTTCGCCATCCTGGGGCTGACCCCTCGGGCCGTCTTCGGTTCCACCCTCGGCGTGGAGGCACTGGGCCCCATCGCGTTTCCGGCCATTTTTGCCATCGTCGGTGTGCTGTTCGGGTTGCTCACCATCATCCGGCACGGGGAACTGCAAAACCAAACCGCCCTCAAAGTGGGCATCGCGGGCCTCGCCATCGGCTTGACCCGCCTGTTCGTTTACCCGCTGCTGGGCATCTAGATTTCACAGCCCATTGCGGGGAACGTGAAGAGGACCACCAAGTCCTGGAAGTCGGCCGCTGGCTTGCTCAAGTCGCTGGAGAATTCGTACAAAATGATGACTTGGTTTCGCTCCAAGTCAATCAAGCCGTTGCTGTCCAGGAACGGTTCCATGAACACCGAGACGCCGGTTTGGTTGCCGTACGGCTTGAAGTCCGGGGGCACGTCACGGTCGATGAGCACCGCAACATGGGGATCGTTGTCGTAGCTGAGCCATGAGGAACTCCACGCCCCGTTGTCCGCCGTGCCGCGAATTCCGAGAATGTCGCCGGCGTACGCGTACCGGTTGGCCACGTCGCCTGCATGCACTTCGTTGCCGCTGAACAGCGGCACGAGCGTTGCCCCTTTGTCGTCCGTGTAATCCACGAACACAGGAATGGGTGGGCCGTTTTCGCCGTCCGTGATTTCGACGCCAATGATTTCAATGAACACGTCGCCGTCGCACAGCACTTCGATGCCGCCATCTGGGTCAATGGCGAATGCGTTGACCCAAGTGGACAACCTCCCAAGCACTTGCCCGCCGACCACGACCACCACTTCCACTTGGTTGCCATGCACGTAGGCACAGCCCGGCCCCAGGATGCAGATGCGTTCTCCCGGTGCCCACGAACCATCCGCGAACTCGGGAAATTCGTCCACCCCGTGCTCGGTCGTAACGCCGTCCACCGTGACCAAGAAATGAGCCGCCCCCGCCCCGATGGCCCCGCCTGCATAGTTGCGCGCGTGGATTGTGCCTTCATGGCTGTCGGTTTCGAGCCGCACCAGCGTGTATTGAGGCGACTCCACCGCATCCGAGAATTGCGTGACGAAAATCATCGCGGTGGCGCTCATGACGACGGCGATGGCAACCAACAACAGAACCGCAATGGTGGACGCGGTTGCGCGGTCGTCCATGGCCCAAAATCTGCGCGCCCGTGCCTATGAACCTCGTTGCGAAGGGAGCCGGGGATGGAGTCACCTCCCCCCACGAGGCTTTCAAGGAAATCCACGTGGCGCAGCCGTGGCCCTGGCGGACCTGGGAATCGACGAGCGCGTGGTGGCGCTGCTGGAGAGCCAGGGCATCGAGGAACTGTACCCGCCCCAAGTGGAAGCGTGGAACGCCCTCAAGGACGGCAGCAACGTCGTGGTCGCCGTGCCGACGGCGAGCGGCAAAAGCCTGGTGGCCTACCTCGCGCTTCTACGCAACTTCTTGACCACGGGACGAAAGGGCATCTACATCGTCCCCTTGCGCGCTTTGGCATCCGAAAAATTCGATGAGTTGCGGGCCTTTCGAGAATTGGGGCTAAGTGTTGGAATCGCTACCGGCGATTTGGACGAAAACGATCCCCGCCTCGGACGCAACGACATCATCGTTTGCACCAGCGAAAAGGCCGACAGCATGCTGCGCCACCGCGTGGGCTGGATTGACGAGGTTGGCTGCGTTGTCGCGGATGAACTTCACCTCATTCATGACCCGGGCCGCGGGCCCACGTTGGAAGTCCTGCTGTCCCGCTTCCGGGCCTTGTTTCCCAGCACGCAACTGATTGGCTTGTCGGCAACCATCAGCAACGCGCAAACCATTGCCCGCTGGCTGGGCGCGGAACTGGTGTCCTCCGATTGGCGACCGGTGGATTTGCGTGTGGGAACCTACGCCGACGGCCAGCTCAGCTTCGTTGGCCAAGAAACGCGGCAGCTTCCGGTTGGCGGCGACCCGGTGGCCAGCTTGGTCGTCGATGCCTTGGAGGCAGGCGGCCAATGCCTGGTCTTCGTCAACACGCGCCGCAGCGCCGAAGCGCAGGCGACGAAATTGGCGGGCATCGTTCGCGACATGTTGCCCACGGAGGACGTGGCGGCTCTCGAAGAGGCGGTGCAAGAACTGGGCGACGGCGGTGAAGGGAGCCCCACGGCGAAGAAATTGCGCAAACTGTGCAGCGCCGGCGTGTCCTACCACACGGCCGGCCTCGATGCGAAGCAACGCCGCTTCGTGGAAACCGCATTCCGCAACCGGCAGTTGAAGGTCCTGTGCGCAACACCCACCCTGGCGGCCGGTGTCAACACGCCGGCCCGTCGCGTGGTCATCCGAGACCTGACCCGGTTCGAAATGGGATACGGCAACCGGCCCCTGCCCATCATGGAGGTCCAACAAATGATGGGGCGCGCCGGGCGACCCCGTTACGACCCGTACGGTGAAGCCGTGCTGCTGTGCAAGAACAGCGACATGGCAGAGGGCGTCAAGCACGAGTACCTCATGGGCGAATCGGAGCCCGTCACATCCAAATTGGCGGCCGACGCGGCCCTTCGCATCCATGTCTTGGCGAGCGTGGCCGGAGGCTACTGCGACGATCAAGCGTCCTTGCTCAATTTCCTTGGCAACACCTTCTGGGCGGAAGAATCCCAGGATTGGATCATCAGTGACCGGCTCGATGACGTGGTCTGGTTCCTCGTGGAAAACCAATTCCTCGAGCAAGATGGCTCCAAGTTGCGAACCACCTTGTTCGGCAAACGAACCAGCGACCTGTACATCGACCCCTTCAGCGCGCTGAGGTTGCGCTCCGCGTTGGAGTCGGACCGCGAACCAACCGACTTTGCCGTCCTGGAAGTGGTGGCCGGGTGCCCCGACGTGTACCCCCTGTACTTGCGCAAATCGGACGACTGGGTCGCTGCGCAATTCTCCAACCACCATGACGAATTGCTCCTGGACGGGGATTTGGAGGACATGGAGGACGCGCTGAGCTACGCAAAAACCGCGTTCCTGCTCGGCGACTGGATGGACGAAAGGCACCTGCAAGAAATTGAAGAAAAATTCCAGGTTGGACCGGGCGACATTCGCATGCGCGTGGACAACGCCGGCTGGCTTCTGCATGCATTCGGAGAGCTTGCACGAGCGCTGCGGCCGGACTGGCAAAAACCCCTCCAACAAATTGGCGTGCGCCTCCAGCACGGCGTCAAGAAGGAATTGTTGCCGCTGCTGGATTTGCAGGGAATCGGCCGCATCCGCGCCCGGAACTTGCACAAGGCCGGCTTCACGACGATGGCCCGCATCCGCAAGGCGCCCGTGACCCAGTTAGCGAAGGTCCCCGGTTTTGGCGCCAAGGTGGCCGCCAACGTGCTGCGGCAGCTGGGCGTCGACGTCGAAGAACCGCCCGCCGACGCTCCCTCCCAGGATGAATCGCAGGAGGAATCCTCCTCGGGCCCCCCGGGCGCCGATGCAAAGGGCCAACTGAGCTTGGCCGATTGGGGGAATTAGATGCTGGACTACCCGGACGAGGTCTCTGCATTCGCCGGCGTGCACGGCCCGTTGCGGCTGGACGATGTCTTGCTGGCTGCCAAGAAAGCCAACCGCGTTGCACCGCTGCAAATTCTGCGCGCGGACCGGGTCGTCGGCGTGGACCACTTGCGCAGCGCCGCCGTGCATGCGCAACGCGCCATGAATGAGGGGCGCAATCACGCCGATCGGCTGGAAGTCGAATTCACGCGGTACGCCGCGGGTCAGCGCCAAATTCGCAAGGCCCTGGACCACATGGGTGTGGCGGATGGGTGCCCGCAAGCGGTGGTGTGCGCATTTGGAGCCAAGAGGGCCGACGCCATTGCTTACTTCATTGACTTCTTGGGCCTGAAAACCGATGACGCCGTCATGGACGCCAGCCCGGCCAAGTTGGAACAATTTGGCATCACCGCGACCCAGATGGAGGCCACAACGCCCAGCCGGCGGCTGGAGTTGGCCCTTGAAGCGGTGGCCGCCGTGGACCTCATGCGAAAGTAGGCCTCATATAGGGGACCCGAGTCGGCCGCTTTGCACCCGCCTTGGCGGGTCACCATGGTCCCATGGGGTAGCTTGGATATCCTGGTAGCTTGCGGAGCTACTGACCCGTGTTCGAATCGCGGTGGGACCGCTTTCATCGGCCGGAAACACCGGCCGCGCGCGCCAACTCATGGCTGCGTAGCTGGATTTTCATGCCCGGCAAAAATCCTGCATCGGAAGCCGCGCTTCTTGTGTCCTACTCCTGTTGGGTGCCTTCACGGACCCGCACACAGCACCATATACCGGTCCGATTCATGGAATCGCATGCCCTCAGAGCGCATCATTGACGCCTTCTGCACGGCCTGCGACGACATCTCGCCCCACGAAGTCCTGGACACCGACCCCGGGACGGCTCGCTGCACCGTTTGCGAGCACGAGCAACAAGTGATGGTTGCCTAAGACCACACGTCGTCGAAGTCCAACTCTTTGGACTTCTTTTCCGCCTTGGCCCGCTTGTTCTTCCGCTGGCGTTCCAAGTCATCCATGGCGTCCAGCAGCCCAGGGCGTTTGTTCCCTTCTGGCTCCTTCGCCATGACCGTGGACTTGGCTGGCGAACCAAAGGCTTTCCGGGATGCACCAATGCTCAGGTGTGCAAGCAGTTGTGTTCGATTTCGACGGCGTCATTGTCCAAAGCTTGGAGCAACATGCACGCGCCTACGCGGAGGTTCTCAATCCGTTGGGGGGTGCCGTCAAGGAGCGCGACGTTTTGCTGCGCGAAGGCGCACGCAGTGAAACCATCATCCAGGATTTGCTCTCGGATGCCGGAGTGACCATCACCGCGGACAATGCCAAGCAACTGGCGGATGAAAAACAGGCCGCGTTTCTCAAGCGCGGCGTACCCCGGTTGTACGATGCCGCACGGCCCATGCTGGAAGCGGTCTGGGCAACTGGCACGCCCACGGCGATTGTCACGGGGACGCGGCGCACCAACTTGGACGCCATCATCCCTGACTTGGTGGGTCGATTCGATGCCATTGTCACCCAGGAATCCTACAGCCATGACAAGCCACACCCCGAGCCATACCTCACTGCAGCACAGCACCTGGACATTCCGCCGGCCCAATGCATCGGGGTCGAAAACGCCATTCGCGGCGTGCAAAGCGCCAAAGCTGCAGGCTACGGTCGCGTCATTGCCGTGTGCACCACACTTGCTGCATCCGATTTGCTCCCGACGGAACCCGACGTCCTGGCCGCGGACCATGAAGGAGTCACCCAAGCCATCCTGGAGGCCCTCGCATGACACGGCGCCCCGTCGTCGGCATCATGGGCGGGCATGCCCACAACGATGAAGCGGAACGGTTGGCTCGGGAAATTGGCGAAGCCGTGGCGCGGGAAGGATGGATGGTCCTCACGGGAGGGCGCAACCAAGGCGTCATGGCCGCAGCCGCGACCGGGTGCAAGGCCGGGGGCGGATTCAGCATC
>JBFJWV010000092.1:0-5702 GCA_041623515.1 Thermoplasmatota archaeon
ACGGAGACGGTTGCGTTGATGACGATCAATAAGGATGGTTCGGGTGGTGATGCGGTGGCTGCTCAGTCGGGGATTTTGAGTTTCACGAATGAGCAGTTTGAGGCGTATCAGTCCGGAACCGGCGGCGACGAAACCGAGGCCGACAGCGATGCCGGCGTCCCCGCCGAATCCAAGGGAAGCCCCGGCTTCGGCGGTTTGGCCGGTTTGGCCATTTTGGGTGGCCTCGCAGCCGCCCGCCGTCGTCAATAGTCCGGCAAAGCGGCAACAAGAGCCAAATGCAAGAGGGCGTAGCTCCGCCCGATGAAGATTCACAAGGGTGCATTCAGTGCGCTAGCCATCGCCTTGCTCATGGCCGGGTTGCCCGTGGTTTCCCAGCCGTCGGGTGAGCTCAACAATGAAATCTTGGCCCAAGACGGCAAGGACATCACGTTCTACGGGCGGGTGTTTGACCTGGAGCCTGGAAATCCCATGCCGATGAACACCCAGTTCCCTGACGGCGAGAATGACTATTCGCGCGGCTGGTCGGGTGGATGCGGCGCGCCGCCTCCGGCACCGGACGACTCGGCGGACTGCGAAAATTGGGAGTACAACGAACTCTTCTGGTACACCACGGCAGGCTTCGTCCAAATCAAGGACTCCAGCCAGTTTGCGTACGACAAGCTGCACAACGAGCGCGGTCAAACCAAGGACATCTACTTGGACACCAGCAAGCAGCCCCAATCCACCCTCTACATGAGCGCGGATTTCCATGGATGGGCCGGTACCTTTTCGCCGTACGGCGTGGGCTGGAACTGGGATCCGGGATACTACGAAGATTGGGTCGTGGAAACTTGGGTTTGGCATGCCAATTTGGGTCCGTGGTCCAGTGACCCGGACGCCAAGCCGGACGTTCGTGAGGTCCGGCAGCGCGGCGACGGGGCGACATTGATTGCCCAAGGAACCAGCGAACCCACGAGCTTCTGGAGCCTTGACCCCACCCTGCCCCTGCCCAATGCGGAGCGAACGGTTTGGCCGTTCTCTGCGGGCCTGGCATGGGATCCGGCCTTCGTCGAATCGGGCGGCGTTGTTCCTTACCTCAACGACTTGATTGTGGAGTTTGAGTGGTACCAGCTCACGGACGGCCAGAAATACATCATCAGCCCGGATTGGGTCGTTGGGGGACTCACCTGGAACCTCAACGCAGGGGAGGACTACCCCAACAACGTGGTGCTGCCCGTGCGCAACCCCCTGGACGTGGAGTTGGTGTTCCCCCGGTTCATCCACGACAAACTGGTTGTTCTGTCGGTCTTGAACACGCCTTGGGGCAGCTACGATGTGGACCTCAATTCCATTGACATCGAGTTCCGCAAGGCATCCGGGGCCACGGTTACGCCCAGCCCGGAACACTTCCAGAAGTTCATTGATGTGAGCGTTGCCCACAGCGGCCACTACGATCCCATCAACCTCACTTGGATTTGGAGCTTCCAAGAAGATGGGTTGGATGCGGGTGATTACGAAATCGTCGTGTCGGCCAACAACTTCCAGGGTTCCGCGTACGCGGAGACCGTTGCCACCTTCACCATCGAAAAAGATGGAACGGGTGGCGAGGCCACGGCGGCCCAATCCGGCCTGTTGAGCTTCAACAATGAGCAATTCCGCCAGTACCAAGAAGGCGTTGGCGCCGAGAATGACTCCGATGGCGGTGCACCCAAAGAGGAAGTGGACAGCAAGGGCAGTCCGGGGCCGGCCATTCCAGCCATGGCCGCAGGCTTGTTTGCGCTGGCGTTTTTGCGGAGGCAAAGGGCGTGAAATCGGCTTTGGGTGCAACAAACCGTATAACAGGGAAGTGCCGTCAAACCCTGATGGTGGATACGGGACGGAGTTCCGGCACCCCCCCAATGCGGAGGTTGTACGAATGAAATTGAAACTCAATGCACTGCTGCTGACCCTGACGGTTGCCACGGTTGCCTTTGCTGGATGCAATGAAGCACCCGAAGTCAAGGAGGATGCCATTCCGGGCACCATCTCCGAAGAACAAGTGGCTGAACTGGAAAGCCGTGCGTCGGAATTGTACCCGCGCACCGTGAAGTTCCCAAACCAAGTGGAAGGCATCGTTGAGCCCATTCGCGACGTGTTTGAAGGCCGCTTGGACCCTGGACAAGGTTTCGGTGTCGAATGGCCCAATGACAACGGCCAACTTGCACTGCAAGGAGACATCGTTCCCTTTGATTTGGCCACTGTTGCCGACATTCCCGATTACCAGCCCGTGGAGATTCGTCTCAAGCTGAAATGGTGGGGCGACCCCGGATCGTCCGTCGACATGGACATCTACGTGGATGTCCCCGGAACCAACGACGGGTACGACGGCACCAGCGACGACGAATCCTGGAACTGGAACATCGTGACCAAGTTCCGCGTGGTCAACACGGTCAAATTGCCGGGCGAGCCCCTGGTCGTGGGCATGCACTTGCAAAATGCCAAGAACATGCACCCGGACGGCGTCAAGTACGAGCTCCACTGGGAGGTTTTCTTCCCGCCGAATGTGCTGGCTCCCTTGGTGGCCTACGAAATCTCCGTGCCAGACGACGCCAACATTCTCATCTTCGAATCCGAACCCGTCACGGGCGACGAGCACGTGACGAGCCAGATTGTGTTGGTTGATCCCCAAGACAACGTGGTCATTGACCGCTGGCACAACGACATTGCCACGGAAACGTACAGTGTTCCCGTGCGCGGTGGCGGCGAGTATGTGCTGTATGCCAAGTACATGCACGGTGGCTTCCTGCGCGTCGAAACCGACGTGCAAAACGAGGGCTTCGAAGCCCGCGCGCTGACCACCACAATCACGGAGGAAGTGGTCGGCGGCAACGCCGGGCCCGGCACGACCGCGCCCAGTGGCTATGCGGTGACCGGTTCGCTCCCCGAAGGCACCATTCTCGATGCCCGCGCGTTCATTCGTGCGACGCAGGCGGCGGCTCCCCAGGGAACCATCACCATGGCCGTCATCAACGACAACGGCGACTACCACGTCGTGTCGGCGGCTGGCCAAGTGAACGGTGAAGCCGGCCGCGTCGGCAATGACTACGAAAACAGCTACGACCCCGAAAACCCCAACAGTCCGACCATCGCAGGTCCATTCCGTTGGGGCTACACCAACAATGCTGCGGTCGGAATTGAGGGTGGTTACTGGTACGTAACCTACACGCGGTGATTCCCATGATGAAGGTGGGTGTCATCACGGTAGGCTTCCTGCTGACTGCAGGTTTGGCAGGGTGCCTGGAAGGCATCGGCATTGGCGGTGAACCAACCGGGACCTTGGCGGTCTCGGTCATCGACGATGCCGAGGGCATTGACTTCGAAGTGGACGGTGTGTTCGCGAAGAAGGCAGGCAACGAAGGTGGATGGGTGCAAATCAACGATGGCATTGCCCACTGGGTCCTCGACGGCGATGGGGAAATGGAACCCATCAGCGCCGCAGCCATCGCGCAAGATTACGATTTGTTGCAAGTCACGTTCTCCAACGTGAGCGAAGCAGGCGAATTCGCGGTTCTCAAGCAGGGCGGTTTCATCATGCCCATTGATTTCGCCGTCAGTGATGGCGGGGAAACCACCATTCAGATTGGTTTTGCTTGGAGCGACGCTTTGTTCCAGTCAACGCAAGGCTTGGCCTTCCAGCCGGCCATCAACGCGCTGATCGTCACGGAAGACGGGGAAGAAACCATCAATTTGCAGGCCTCGGACATTGACTTGGGGCCCACGAAGGCCCCGGTTGCTCGGATGCGGGTCCTGGACGAAATCTGGGAAATCTGGCAGTCGGATTTCCTGGCCGAATCGGCGGACCAACGCAAGAAAGGAACCGCTGGCAACTTGACGTTCCTGGCGAGCGAATCGGAGGCCTTGGCCCCGGGCGCCACGTTGGACACGTTCACGTGGACGTTCGATGATGGTGTTGTGCTCGAAGGAGCAACCGTCAACCGTGTCTATGACCTCAACGGCGGCAATTTCTCCGTGCTCCTTACCGTGACCGACTCCAATGGCGTCAGTGACACCCAAAACTTGGAGTTCGCTTTGGCGCCCGGCGCTGAAAGTCACACGACGCCTTTCCTGATGGAAGGGCTGCAAGGACTCAGCCCCAACGGCGAGTGCTCCGATGGTGAACAGATTTTCGAGCTGGAGGTCGATCCGTCGGTCACGCCCAGTGGCGCGCCCGCGGGCGTTGCCTCCGTGGTGACCTACGCCGTGGCGCAAGCGCCGCACCCGCTGGCCAAGATTGACCTGCGGGCGTTCGATGGTGAAGGCTCGGCCATTGGCGCTGCCACCAGCGGTGGTGCAACGGCGGCCGAATCGGAGCGGACGGCCACCAAGAACTTCGACCCGGCGGGTGCCCAACCCGCTGCCGGCACTTGGGTTGTCAAGGTGCAGCCTTGCAAAGCGTACGACTTGACGGTCAGTGGTTCGATCACCATCAACTGGCAAGGCGTGGGCGACCCTGAGTTTGTCGCCTGGTACGACATCTACGACGACGGCGAAAACCGCTGAGCTGCCCGTCGCCCCTTCTTCCCTTTCCCCCTCGTTTCATCATTCCCTGGGTCCATTGTGATTGCGGGCGCGTTTGGATTGGAAACAAACCCCTCAAGACTATATACCGGACCTTTGTGGTCGGCTTCCCGGGCAACCGGGGCCAGTGACCCGCCCCTTGAATGGGGCGGTGAGGAATGGTCCGCTTCGATGCGGAATTGATCCCCTTCGAGAGTGCTCGCCGTCGCGCCTTTTGGCCGGCCGGCGAAGTGCTCATATAGGCCACCCATGTCGGCCGCCTTCCGGACGGGGCGCATCTCGCGCCCCCACCCCGGTCGAGCATCCCACGCGTCTTTGGACGCAGGGTGTCGGGCACTTTTTGCCCGCGCACCCCCGGGACAACGCTCATATAGGCGACCCATGTCGGCCGCCTTCCGGGCAACCCACTGGGCTGCCCACCACCCCCGGTACGTTGGAAACCGAGAGGGCTTCGGCCCATCTGTGACCGTTTCCATCCAGCCGCGGGGCACAACCATGATGGCTGTGAAACCCGAGACGCCGCGCGATGCGCGTTCGTCACGTGACCTCACAGACCTGATACACGAAGATAGATATCTCATGCAAGGTGAGCGATCGAAGTGTCCTCGGTGACACTCGGTCGGTCCGCTGATTCCTGGGGACACATTTGATGTGCGTACTCCAAGATCAAAATTTGAGTGTTAGAAACACAGACCAAGCGAGTCGCTTGGGATTGACTTTGGAGAAATTCTGGTTGATCCTGCCAGCGGCCACTGCTATCGGGTTTCGCTTAAGCCATGCGAGTCGAGAGGGTTCGGCCCTCGGCAGACTGCTCAGTAACACGTGGAGAACTTGCCCTGCGCTGGGGGATAATCTCGGGAAACTGAGGCTAATACCCCATAGTCATGAATTCCTGGAACGGTTTCATGACCAAAGCTCCGGCGGCGCAGGATAGCTCTGCGGCCTATCAGGTAGAAGGGAGGGTGACGTCCTCCCTTGCCTTCGACGGGTATGGGTGTTGGAAGACATCGCCCAGAGATGGACTCTGAGACACGAGATCAGGCCCTACGGGGCGCAGCAGGCGCGAAAACTGCACAATGTGGGAAATCACGATGCGGGAACCCCGAGTGTCTGCACAATGTGTAGACTGTCGTCAAGCGTTCATTGCTTGACAAGAAAGTGCTGGG
>JBFJWV010000093.1:0-5701 GCA_041623515.1 Thermoplasmatota archaeon
GCATTGTTGCTGTAGTGGTCATTTCCGCCCAGGTCGATGGTGAGCATCTGGCCCCGGGGCCGAACCGATGCTTCCTCGTTGGGGTCTTCGTGCACGAGCCCGGTTCCTTCGCGAACCGAGAATGCTTCGGCCAGCAGCGCGGGGTCGTACGCCGTGTTGCCGAAGCCACTGATGACGATGGTTCCCAAGATGGGGTCCCTAAACCAGACGTCGTTGGCGCAATCGGACAGCGCTGCATTGGGACATGACGGCAGGGGCTGGGCCTGGACGGAAGGGGGCAGCACGGTGTCCAGGGCCCGCGCCAGCCAGGGGGCCGTCGAGGGGTTTGATTGCGTACTGGCAGCAATGGCTTGGGTGACCCAATGGGCACCAAGCGCATAGGATTGGGCAATGGTCTGGCGTTGTACGAGGTAGGCCCGTACCGCATCGGCATCATCGGCGGTCGCTCCCCCGTGCAGGAGATGGGGCGCTGGTGGCGGCGCAGTGGCTTGGCTGACGGCCCGCTCAATCAGGTCCCACGCAGACAGCTGGGCGGCCAAAATCCGAGCGGCATCGACCTCCACATCGTCGGGCAGGGCATCCACGCTTGCGCGCAGCTGCCGGGCCGACCTGGCATCCACCCCAATCTCCAGTCGGGCGTACACCGACAGCACGGCTTCGTCCAGCGAGTCAAGCTGGACCGTCGGCGCGCCATCGAGCGGGCCAACCGTGGAGCGGGCCACGTGAATCCACTGCGCGGGGGTCAAGTCATCGTGAGCCATCGCCAACCACGCAGCCAATTGTTCGGTGGGGTGGTGAACGTCAAGGCGTCCCGGGGCTTGCTCCAAGAACATGCCCCAGATTTGCAGGGTTGGCAGCACGCGCTCCGTGGCGCGAATCATGCCAAGCTGGCGGTCAAGCACCGCAGTGGGTCCCAGTTCCCGGGCATCCAGCAGGGCCGCTTGATTGACCAAGAGCAGGGTGAGCGCATGGTCCAAGCCACCCGGAAGTCGAACGATGGTTGGCTGGGCCGTCTGAACGCCCGCGGCGGCCTGCAGCCGTTGCAAGGCCTCGCCCAAGTGCATCCCGGGCGGCGGATCAATGACCGCGCCGGTGACCGTGACGCCTGCATGCAGAGCCAAGGATTCCAGACCGCTGCGCAGAGGTGCCAAAGCACCGTTTTCGGTCGAATGGATGGCGCCGAGCGACTCGAAGAGCCCCATTGCATCGGGAGTTGGGCGCGCCTCGAACATGCCGTCGACGCGGGCCAAGGCGGCGAGAACCAGGGCGCGCGCTTGGGAGATGCGCTGCGTATCCACGTGCTCATGCAACTGGGAAATCGCCCGGGCATCGCCATCAAAGAGGCCCACCCACGGGTCGACCATTTCCGGGTCAAGACCGGACGTTGCTTCGATTTGGAGGGCGGTGGCGTCGGCGAGAGCCAGCATCAAGATGCCGAGGGCAAATGGCTCCGCGTCGCGAAGACCATGGGGCTCAAGGAAGAACGGGTCGTCAGACAACGCGCCGGCATCGACCCCGATGGTTTGTGCCCAAGCGCGGGCGGCCACTCCGACGGGGTCGTCGCGGAGCAAGAGGGCGTATGCATCCAGCACCCTCTCCACCGCCATGGTCTCGCCAAGGACGCGGCTGTGAACGACGGGCTCGGAACCGGCCAACGCCGATGCCCAAGCCTGCAATGAGGAGGGTTCCAAGTCGGGGTGCGCCACGTCCGGCTTGCCGCTGCCGTCGAGGGAGCCCGCGATGCTGCCGCTGGCAAACAGCACAACCAGCAGCCATGCGCCAGGCGCGTTCATCGGGACCCATCCTGCCAGGGGCGTTCAAAGTCCAATTCCACACTGCCGGACGAATCCGATGCCGTGCGCCGGCTTTTCCAGACCAACGCCGCTTCCGTAGCCAGTGCGACCCCGGCGAGGATCAAGCCCCCGGACGCAAGCCAAACGCCTTCGGTTTGTTGCGTAGGTGCAACCGTCAACAGCAGCAACGAGACGCCTGCCAATCCCATCATGAACCGCTTCCGCTCGGCCACTGCCTCGACTCGGGCGGCGACGAGCAACGCTGCGCCTGCAAGGAGGACCCCGGATGCAAGCAAGGGAGCCAGGCGGAGCGCGGTTGGCCACGGGCCATTGGCCACGGTCATGTTGATTTCGTACATGTGGCTGGAACCGTCATCGCCCACCCCCGTGAACCGCACCGCATGGCGACCGTCCGCCAACGCCGTCGTATCAAAGGAAATCCCGGCGCCCGCGGCGGACTCGCCCAAGCGCCGACCATCCACGTCCACCCAGTAAGGCAGCGCTTCATTGCCAGGCCACGTGAACGTCCACGTGCCGTGCACGGCAACCGGCGCCATCTCCACAACGGGTTGGTGCTGGCCAATGGGGGCCCATGGCGTAACGGCGGACCAACCCGCGTGGTCGTGCGCGCGCAAGCGCACGTGTCCGGCCGCACCAGCAACCGACGTGGGTTCGGTTCCCGCGTTCGTCCAATTGACCGGGACGGACCCGCCGGTGCCGGCCCCCCGCCACTCAATGGATAGATTGCGCAACCCGGAAACGGCATCCCATGGAGGCTGAAGCCATGACACGGAAACGCCATGCGCACTTTGAGACCAGATTACGGACGGCATGCGCGGCGGCGACAAATCGACGGCAACATGCACAGGACCCTCGTTGCTGCGCAAACCAGCGTCGTCCGTCGCCGCAAAGTGGAGCGCATGGTTCCCTTCAGCAAGCACCAGCGGCTCGTGTTCCCAATGGGTCCACGGCCCAGACGCATGGCGCCATTGCATGGTGGCCACGCCGGAGAGGGCATCGGTCGCGTTGAATGTGACGACCACTGGAGTTGTCCAAGTTGAACCCACTTGGTTGCCGGCCAATTCAATGGCCAGCTCCGGGGCGATGCGATCCACTTGGAATGCCCGCAAGTGGCTGATCGATGCGCCGTCCTGCATTTGCTGAAGCTCAACAAGATGGCGACCGTCCGGCACGGCGAACGGGCCAGCGCCTGTTTGCCAACCAATTCCGTTCAGCAACCAATGGGTGGATGGATCCCCGTCCACGGCCTGGACCCATGGTGTGGTTGTGTACCAGCCGGAGGCCCCGTTCGGGTCAGCCGGATTCACCTGCATGGTCGCGTTCGCTGCACCCGGTAGAAGCAGAAGAAAAATCGAAGCCGCAAGCCAGCGCTTCAACGGCGCCGCCTCACGACCACCAGCGCAGCAAGAAGAACGAGCAAGGCAGGCCCCGGTGCGGCTTGCACCGCATCCAGCGACTGCACTTGACTCGAGAATTGGGTGAGAACGGCTTGGTTGCCGGCCGTGTCAACGGCCAGGGCCGTGATGGTTCCCTCCGCAGGATATGTGGCCGTGCCGACCCAGCCCGCCGCGGTTTGGGTCAGCGCCACATCCTCCACCGTCCCACCGACGGGCGTGACCCGCAGCTGGACGGCATCCATGTGCAGGTCCACCACGGTGACTGTGTAGAGCACCGGCTTGCCCGTTTCCGCGTCCGCGGGGACAGCGATGGCCTTGATGTTTGGTGGGGTGCCATCGACCGTGAATTGCAGGCTGGCCGTGGCGGTGCCGCCATCCGCGTCCTTGACCTCAATCTGAACGTTCTGCAAGCCATCCGCCATGGCGTCGGTGGGGATGAGCAAAGGATGGCTGATGGGCATCGCGTGTTGGATGCCGCCATGGGTATACGTCCACGATGCAAGCGGCACCGAGGATGCAGCCGATACCTGGTACGGAGTGCCCGGGCGCAATGGCGCGGTGGGGCTGACCACGGTCAAGGTGGGAACGTTGTCGGAGCGCACCACCACCGTGAGGGGCGCATCAAACGTGGATGCCGTGTTGGACTGCGCCGAACCGTCGCGGGCATCCAGCCACCATCGGTAAGTGCCCGGACTGGTGAAATTGATGTCCACCAGCCACTCGGAGCCGCTCACTTGACGTTGCAACGGCCGTGCGGAAGGAGCCGCATTGTTGCTTTGCAGGAATCCCGTGACATCAACGACGCCGAAAGCATCCGTTGCATTGACGCCAAAGCGAATCATTTCGCCGACGCGAATCGTCAGCGCGCTGGCACGGACATCCGTCAATTCGGGCGGCTCATCGTCGAGGATGCGCAAGGAGGCCGTGTGCTGCGTGGCGAGTTCAGGCGCATCGGCCGGCCACACGCGAAGAGTGGCGGTCGCTTGCTGGGACAACGGGTGCGCCGGCACACTCGCTACCGTTCCAATGGTCCGGTCGGTGCGGGAAGCGAGGTTGAGGTGTGCCTGTTGCGACGGCGCCCATCCCGTGTCCATGGTCAACGAGTACTCAAGGTCCAAGGGAGCCTGGGAGGCGGGCGCATTGTTGCTGATGCGGAAGCCGCGTGCCCCGTCCAAACCCACGGATTCACCTGGCCGGGCGCTGGTCGTGGCGGGCGCCAACACCGCCACATCGAACACACGGAACGCAACCTGGCCTGAAGCCACGTTGTCGGCGGGCACCGCATCGCCCGTTTGGAGTGTCGGGTCCACGTGAACCTGGATGTCCAATTCCAGTTCACTCCGGGGCATGGGAATCTCAAGGACCACCCGGTTTCCGGGGGGATTCCACGCCAAGGCCGGCACGTCTCCCACGACGGTGGAAACGGATTCGCCATCATGCAGGAAATTGGCACTGTACGTGGTCGCGGGTGAATTCTTGGTGCCTGCGTTGAGGACTTCAAATTGGGCCACGGATGGTTGCTGCAGATAGGGGGATTCGGGCGCGCTGCCCATCCATCGTACCCGGAGGTCGGATGCGGGCGGCATGGCGCGCAGCGACGGACTGGCGAAGCGACCGTCGCCGTCGCTTTCCAAGGCCAATTGAACGTCGAGCCATTGACCCACTTCCAAGTCGGCGGGAGGTGTCAGCCCCAAGGTGACCGTGGTGGAGTTTCCGGCGCCGATGCTGTGCGTGGTGGGCGGCGCAGCAACGGTCCAATCCGGCCCTTGGGCCGTGGCAATCGTGGTGAGCGTGAACGTACCGTCGGTGTTCCCCCGGTTGTGCAACACGATGGGAATGTCGTGGTGGGATTGGGTGATGACGACCGCGGCTGCGGGCAATTCCACTTCGGGCGTGGTGCGCAGCGCCACGGCCCGCGTGATGGCCACGGGGTTGCTGCGCGCCCCGGACTCCGCCAAAACGCCCACCTCAATGGTGCGCACCGCCGTTTCATTGGCCGGAACCATGGCAAGCCATGCAACGTCGACGGTGGCGCCCACGGGCACATGAATGGAATCTCCCACGGCCAACGCGTCGCCCACGGCCGTTGCCGCGTAACCCCACCCAACTGGCAACGTCACGGCTTCGAGGGATACGGTTTCCGCCACATTGCCCAAGTTCGAAATGGACAAGGGAACCCAATTTGCCTGCCAGTACGGCGCCGGACCCGGCGACCAATGGGAGGGTGTTCCGGAGCCCAGCGTGGCCTGCACGTCATGGTGCGGCAACACGTTCACGCGCAGTGCTTCGGGAGCCGTGACCTTGCCCAAGCCCGCCACGTCGGCTTCCACCTGGAACAGGCGCGCGCCGGCAAGGGCTGAGTTGGTGACGTCAACTTGCATGAAGACGTCCACGCTCTCGAACGCATCCAGACTCAGGCTGGTGACCCCGGCAGAAACGGCCACGCTGGCGTCCGCTGGATTGCTCGGCACCACCTGAATCGTGGCCGAA
>JBFJWV010000094.1:0-5648 GCA_041623515.1 Thermoplasmatota archaeon
CCACGTACGCTTCGGCCGTGGCTTCGTTGGCCGTGAGGCCGTCCAGGCACTTGTCGACGAAAACACGGGATACGTTGCCCAATAGGCGGATGGATTCCAGCGCGTTGTGGGCCATCATCGGGCACATGACATTGAGGTCAAGCTGACCCCATTGGCCGCCGGTTCGCACGGCCACGTTGTTGCCCGTGACGTGGGCCCCAACTTGGACCACGGCTTCGCAAATGACCGGATTGACCTTGCCGGGCATGATGCTGCTTCCGGGCTGAATGCTGGGCAGCTGCAGTTCCCCGAGGCCGCAAGCCGGGCCGCTGCCAAGCAGCCGAACGTCGTTGGCGATTTTCATGAGGCTGGCCGCCACCGTGTCCAACGCGCCGGCCAGGAAGACGTACGCATCGCGAGCGGCTTGCGCTTCAAAGTGATCGGCAGCCTCGGCGAAATCCAGGTTGGTGGCTTGCTTCAGATACTCGGCCACCTTGGCGCCAAATTGCTCGTGGGCATTGAGTCCGGTGCCCACGGCGCTGCCGCCTTGGGCAATTTCAAGCAAGCCCGGCAACGCCGCTTGCACGCGTTGAATGCCGGCTTCAATTTGGCGCGCGTAGCCGCCAAACTCCTGCCCCAGTCGAATGGGCACCGCATCCATGAGGTGGGTACGACCAATTTTGACCACGTCGTCAAATTGGTTCTGCTTGGACCGCAAGCATTCGGCGAGGGTTTCGAGAGCAGGAACCAATTCGTAGCTGGTTTGCAACGCAGCCGCCACGTGCATGGTGGTGGGAATGATGTCATTGCTGGATTGGCCACGGTTCACATCGTCATTGGGGTGCACATCGCGACCCAAGATGCCGCTGGCCACGGTTGCAATGACCTCGTTCGCATTCATGTTGCTGGATGTTCCGCTACCGGTCTGGAACACGTCGACCGGGAATTGGTCCAGGTTCTCGCCATCGTAGATTGCGTAGGCTGCCTCGGAAATGGCATCCGCCAAATCCCCGTCCAGTTCGCCGAGTTCCTTGTTGGCTTGTGCACAGGCCCATTTGACAAGGCCCAGGCTGCGCACGAACTCTTCCGGCATGCCATGCCCCGCTACCGGGAAGTTCAGCACGGCGCGCTGCGTGCTGGCGCCCCACTTGGCGTCAATGGGCACTTCCATCTCGCCCATGCTGTCGGATTCGGTGCGCGTGTCCGGGCCGGCCATGGTCCCGAGCGTTTCATCCATGGATGGGGCCACGGCATGAGCGGCTAAAGGGTTGGGGCTCGGGAAGGTCTTGAACCGGCGACGCGCTTCAAATGACGTTGCTGGCCTTGGCCGTGGGGCGGAAGCCGCGGCGACCCCCACCCTCCACCAAACCCGCGTCCTTCATGCGGCCCAGGTGGTGGCTGACGGTGCTGGTGCTGAGGCCGGTGCGCTTGCTGATGGCACTGACGCGTCCATCGTTGCCGTGCACCACCTCTTGCAGGATGGCCTTGGGGCCCGGAGCGCGCAAGAACGGAGCCGCATCCATCAGGTTGCGGTCCGCCTTGCGAGGGAAGTAGCACGTGTAACCGGGCGATACTTTGGCCCGCATCAGGCCCCCTTGGCTGAGTTTGCCCAAGTGATGGTCCAGAGTGGATCGGCCCAGATCGAGGCGACGCAGCAATTCTTGGAAATGGATGCCGGGTTCGGCTTCGACGGCGCTCATGATGGCCGCGCGGGCGGGGTGCTGAAGCAGGTGTTCGCCCCGGATTCGGCTGAACAGGCCGAGCATGGGGGCCTTGAGCGCGGGAGCGAGGTAGACGAGAAGCCCGCTCGCAGCGGCGATGAGTCCAACACGGGCGGCTTGGCCGGGGGTGGGTGCCACCCATCCCGACGCCGCCTTGTCTTGACCTACCGGTGCCGGGTCGTCACTGCTATCCGGCAGCAACGCAGCGGTTTGCGACCGGGACTTTTCCGTGTACGCAATGGTTCCGTCATTCAGGACCATGAGTTGGTGGTAGCCGTAGTGGTATCCATCCGTCATGACGTTGGCATTGGCTTGCGGGTCGCTGCCGCGGTCGAACCGATCCGCGGTGAAGTCGCCGCCTGCAACAATGGCGATGGCTTGATTGCAATCGCCTTGGTCGCAGTAGAACTGGAAGCCATACCTCGGCAGGGGCTCCGTACCACCCGTCATCTCCTGGTGACGGTCCATCACGTCTCGGGGGTCCGGCATGGTTTCAGGGAGCGAGGATTTCGGCGGCATGGGCCGTTCCACATGGCCGGGCTCATGGTCTTCGTAGATGTACTGATCCGGCAATTCTTCGCTGGTCACGCCGAAGAGTCCACCCGGCTGTTGCCGGACTTTCTTGGCGTGCCAGGCGTCGCCATCGGTCCAGGTCAATGCCCAGGTGTGCATGTAGTTTCCACTGCCGTCCCGCTCGCGCAAGCTCCAGGCGGCTTGCAGGTATGCCTCGGGATGGGCCGCCAAGAAATCCGCGGTGTCATCGTTGTTGGCAATAATGAGCCGCGTCGCTGCTGAGAGCGGGAATGGATGATCCACGCGTGAGTCGTCCAGCGTCCAAGGCGTCAACGGGCGCTGCGCAGGCAATGCGCCCGCCTCCGTCAGCGACGGCGCAAACCCGTATGTGGCTCCACCGTTGCTCCACTCTTCCAAGTCCAGTTGCCATACCACGTCGGTCCAGCCCATCCAAAGCAACATGTCCGCGATGGGGACCGTCAACCGAGTCGGGAACGGCAAGCCGGCTTGGTAGTGAACCTGGAAGCGCTCGTCCTCCGGCGATGTGTACTCGAGCGGTCCGGTTTGCTGGAACAAGGTTTCCGGTTCGCCGTCGAGGCGGCTGCAGTGGCCGGTCAGCATGACTTCGTCTTGCTTCAGATCCAGCCCCGGTCCGTCAAGAAGGCCACAGAAGCCACGAATGTCTTCGTACAATTCGAACGCGAGTTCCAGTTCGGCGGATTGGCTGCCCGTGCTGACGCCGAAGAAATTGCTGGTTGGCCAACGGTAAGGCCGGATGGTTTCTTGCCCGTCAAAGAGCGGCTTGCCCGTTTCCGCGTCGTACAGGGTCCACAAACGGTGCGACCATTCGGTGCCCGTTACGGTGACATGAACGGGCCAAGCCAATCGCACGTTGAAGGCCTCGTCGCGCACGAATTCGCCTGCTCCCCAGCTCATTTCGATGGACTGCACGCCGAAATCGTCGCCAGTGCCAAGGGGTGTCACCGCGTACCGAGCCTTCGCGCCGGGACCCGGCATGGGAACATCGGAGGGCTCTTCGGATGCAAATTCGCCGACGGCGCCGACGCCCGCAGCGAACAGCAATGCGGCAACCATGGAAGCAATCCAACCACGCTTCATACCAACCCCTCAGCCTTGGGAGTACTAAAGGCGTGTAGCACAATTGTGGGACGACTGAATCGCCGCGCTTGAACGTCCGATAATCAGTCGTCGCCCTGAAGGGCGGCCTTGATGGCTTCATGGACCCGCTTGGCCCGGGCCATCTTCTCCTTCTCTTGGTCCGTCTCGGCGAGGACTGGTGGAACCGCCGTTGGCTTGCCGGATTTGTCCAAGCCCACGAACGTCACGTGCGCGCTGGCAACGTGTCGCACATGACCCGTGGAAGGATCTTCGCCTTCGACGCGAACGCCGATGATCATGCTGGAGCGGCCCGTGTGCCGAACCGACGCATGGCAGTGCAGGATGTCTCCCACAAACACCGGCTCCTTGAATGACATGCGCTCAAAACTCGCCGTCACGACCTTGGGAACCCGGGCATGGCGCCATGCGGCGACGGCTGCGGCCTCGTCAATGTATTTCAGAATGGCCCCACCGTGGACGTTCCCGTACACGTTGGCTTCGTCGGGCTGCATCAACCGGCTCATGGTGGTCGCAGATTGCGACATGGGCACACCAGCAGGCTCGGGCATATTGGGCTTCAACGGGTAGGCGGGGAAAGCGTTGCGCAATCAAGCAACGGCCGAAACTTGCTTTGCCAGATCCGTGGGTCGGTGGCCGTTGTTGCTGGCGATGAGGCCCGCCTTGCGCAACTTGGCAAGATGGTAGCTCACTGTACCCTTGGCCAATTTGTGACGCTTCTCAAGCTGGGCGTTGGTGACGCCTGGCTTGGCAATCACCGTGGCAAGGATGGCTTTGGCCGACGGGCTGCGGACGTTGGTCAAGCCGGCCATGACGTGACGATCGACTTTCCCCTTCTCGAAGTAGCAGGTGTATCCGCCGGCCCGCTTGCTCATGATGAGCCCTAGTTGCTCCAGCTTGGCCAAGTGGTACTTCGTGTTGCCTTCAGCCAGTCCAACGGCACGCACCACTTCTTGGAAGTGGACGCCAGGGTGTTGCTGGACGAGGGCGAACACCTCGGCGCGGCGTGGGTTCTCCAGCGCCGCGGCCGGTTGCACTCGGCTAAACAGCCCCCCGAACAGGCCGCTCTTGAGCACGGGCCAGACATAGTACACGACCGCCAGCAACCCTGCCCCCGCGCCGATGGCTGCCGCGGCGCCAGCCGGTAGGCGCCAGCCCGTCAGGTGCACGACTTCGGCATTGGCGGGCTCGACCTTGCCGGGTGCCGGCTCATTGGGGAGGCCGGAAACCCGGAAGCGCTGCGCGTAGCGGAACGGTTCAGGTGCGTCGTCCGGTTCGATGGAAATGTAGGCCCATTCCCGGTGGTACGAGTAGTCTTCACCTTCGGGGTACGGCGTGTCGAGGAAGCGGCCCGCCCGGATGATGAGGCGGCGCTCGTCGTTGGATTCCAGAATGGACCATTCCCACATGTTCGGCTCGAGGGTTCCCGCCTCGCCATGGGCCATGGCTTCGTAGAATGCCCACATGCTGGCCACCGTGGGCAGCTCAGCGGGTTTCGGGAACCAGGGGTCAAGGCGTTCGGGATCGGTCGTGCCGGCTTGGAACAAGTAGTGGCCTTCGCTGGGCCTTTCGCTGTTGGCCGGAGGCGGATTTCCCAGAAGGTCATCGAGCGGGCCCTGTGTAACGGGTTCTGGCTCGGCAATGACTTCCCGCATTCCAATGTCCACGTCCAGGAAGGCATCCCGTTCGCGCACGAGGAAGCGCCATTCGTATTCCATCCACTCCCAGCCGTCGCCGATGCCGTGGTATTGCCAGTAGGACGCGTCCGTGATGTATGCATCCGGGTGGTCGCGCAGGAACTCCGCAAGCCCGCTTTCTTGCATGTCCTTGGCAACGGCGACGGCTTGGGACGCCGGGAAGGGGTGGTCGATGCCGGTCTCATCGAACATTGTGTCCGTGGCGGGCGCGTACTGCAAGGGAGCCGGGGTGGGGGCGGCCAGACGGGTGTACGCGCTGGGCCCGTCGCCGCGCGTAAAGGCGGTCAATTCGGCAACCAGGGTACCGGATCTCAGGGGGTTGAACCGGTCCGTTACTTCGACGCGCGAAGGCACGGGGATGCCGTCCTCGTACCAGATGCGGGCGGTGAAGCCAAGGGATTCCACCTCGACCAAAGCGTACCGGCGCAGATTGTCTTCGACGGTGCCCAGGACAGTCCATACGCCCCGCGCGTCGTGACGGTCATGGGCATAGCGGCACGCGGGCAGGCCGACGCCTGATTCCCCGCCGATGATGGTTGTGCCTTGCACGCCGAGCATCATGCCGCACACGGGGAGTGGGCCCACGCCGTGTTCTTCGTCG
>JBFJWV010000095.1:0-5628 GCA_041623515.1 Thermoplasmatota archaeon
CGTGACGGCCGCCAAATGGCTCATCGCTCATGGCGTGCGGCCGAACCACCTCACGCTGCTGCAATTGCCCGTGTTCATTGCCATGGTGGACGCCGGTTTGGAACTGCATCGATGGTGGTTCTTTGGCCTCGCATGGCTGCTTGTTGTTCTGGATGGCGCGGACGGAATCGTTGCCCGCGTCGGCGGCATGACGAGCCGCAGTGGGGCCGTGCTGGACGCAGTATTCGACACCGTGGGCATCGCCATCGTCCTCTGGGGTGCGGCCCGCTTCCACCCCGACCAGGCCTGGGCATGGATAGCCCTCTTCGGCCTCAATGTCGCACTGTACTTCCAAAACATCGCGTTGGAAGAGAAGGTCATCAGCTACGTTCGCGGGCCCGCCCTGATGGCGGTGGCTTTCCCCGATGTGCTGTGGCTCAGCATCGCGGGAGGCTTGACCATCGTCGTCTGGTTGTTTTCGACGCGGCTACCCGCCACGGTCCGCCATCTCCGGGCTCCACCAACGCCATGACGTCCCCGCCATTTCGCCCGCAATGACACCCTGCCCACGAAGGGTCGCCAGAAACTTGGCCAAGCTCGTGGGCCACACCAGGCCCTCGGCTTGGGCCATGGCCGCCAACTCGGCTGTGCCCCATTGACGGCCGTTGGCCAGCAAATCCAACACAAATTTCGTGGCCTCTTGCGTGCTGGCCGGAACCGGGGCCGCTGCGTCGCCGCCTAGGGCGCGGCGCTCGTGGTCGTCCACGGCGCGCATCAGCGCGTCGATGGCAAGCCGCGCCAAGTACCGCTTGTTCTCTGGCAAATCCGGCAATCGCTCCATGATGCACGTCGGCGTCCGTGCGCGCAATTCATCCAACGTTTGCCCCAGGATGCAATCGCACAGCACGCTGGCTGTGGCCAATTGAAACGCGCTTCCCATGGAGTCAAAGGAGGCATCTTCAACGCGCCCCTCCGGGGCGGCCAAGTACATGGTGACCACGTCGCCGCAGGCAGGATTTCCCACCGCGCCAACCCCCGTTGCCTGCTCCAGCGGCCCATGATGAGGCGGATTGGTCATCCGTTCCTGGAGCAGGCTCACGAACCTCACCATGCGCTTGCATCATTAGGAACCACGCCAAAAGCGCTAAGCCTGTGGGGACACCTGGGTCCCTGTTGCGTATGCATCGTGGTTGGTTGATTGCAGTGGTGGCGGCGTTGACGCCCTTGGCCGGATGTTTGAGTGACCCCGGAAGCCCCGATGACTTCGGCGCCGATGGGTCGCAGGTCCAACCTGGAGTTGACGACCCCGAATTGGCCGCCACGGGTCGCTGGCTCCCGCCGTTTGAGGGCGAAGTCCCGGCCATCAACATGGTGGTATTGCACACCGGCGAAGTGCTGTACTGGTCCGGCGTGGAAGCACGCGACGAAACCAATCCCGATTACACGTTCTTCACCAGCTACCCTTACGAAGGCGAGTCCCGCGTTCTGGATCTGTCCGGACCGGTCCCGCAAATCATCACGCCGGAAACCCCGAGCGGTGCCGGCCGCGACCTGTTTTGCAGCGGCCAGACCATCTTGGCCGATGGCCGCATCTTGACCGTTGGCAGCAGCGACTGGCACACCATTCAGGACAACCCGGATTCCCCGTTCCTGCGGGGCGGCGAGGACGCGCGCATCTTTGACCCAGAGAGCCGCGCATGGAGCGCCGCGGCCGACATGAACCTGGGTCGCTGGTACCCCAGCATCATCACCGGCGCCGACGGCACCCCCATCGTTGCATCCGGCATCGAAGACCTGACCCAATACGACGACATTTGGCGCGAATGGGAAGATTACGACGTGGAATCCGACACCTGGTCCAAGGTGGACGGCATCGACGTGTTGCTGCCCTTGTACCCGCGAATTACCCTGGTTGGCGGCGGTCCGTTCGCCGGCGATGTCTTTTACAACACCGTGGGCACCATGTGGGGCCCCTTCGGAGAACACCCGGAACAGCAACAATGGTCCACGCAACGCGCCATCGACTTGGATGGCAGCGGGCACCGGGACGTGGCCCAAACCAACATTCCGGCACGCCAGCACGCGGCCAGCGTCATGCTTCCGCTGACGGCCGAGCGGGATTACGCACCGGAATTCGTGACCTTCGGCGGCAGCCTCTACCAGACCATCCTGGCCACTCCCTTCACAGAACACACGGACCTCAGCACGGACCCACCGGCCAACACGCAAATCGCCAGCATGAACCATCCGCGATGGCACCTGAACGGCGTGGCCCTTCCAGACGGCACCGTGTTGGCCGTCGGCGGTGGGATGTACGACAACGTGGTCATTCATGGTCAGGAAAACGTGCCCATCATGGAAGCGGAGGTCTTTGACCCCGAAACCGGCACCTGGACCGACCTGGCGCCCATGGCGGTCCCGCGCATGTACCACTCCAGCGCCGTCCTGCTGCCCGACGGGCGTGTCCTCGCGGGCGGCCACGTGCCGTTGCCCAACCCATTTGAGGCCATGCGCGACACCGTCAACCCCCAAGTCGCTGAAACGCGGCTGGAAATCTTCGAACCCCCCTACCTGTTCCGAGGAGACCGGCCCGTGATTGCCGACGCGCCATCAACGATTGGCTACGGCGAGTCCTTCACGGTGGACGTTGAGTTGCCCGCTGCCTTGGACGGGGTCATGCTGATTCACCCCGGGGCCACGACCCACTCCTTCGATTCGAACCAGCGAGCCATTGAGCTCGAGGTCATCGAGCAAGGTAACGGAACACTAACGCTGCAGGCTCCGCCGGATGGGTTCGTTGCTCCACCAGGCCACTACATGCTCTTCGTTTCGACATCCCACGGAGCCGGCCCGGTCCCCTCCGAGGCGGCCTGGGTTTCCTTGGGAGCCGTCGAAACGGCCTTGCTCTGAGTGACGCGGGCGCGAATCCAATCCAGGATGCGCTCGGTGAGTGCTTCCTGGACGCCAGGGGCCAACTGCTCCCATCCCAGGTGAACCACTTCGCGAACTTCGTCGAAGTCCGCGGCATCGCCCGCGCAATGGCCGAGGGCCCAAAAGCGGCGATCGGGGTCAATGCGGGACCATTCCGAGCGAGCCAGCGCCGTGCGAATCACGGTCAAGTCCGCAGTGCCTTCCGACTCCATGTCCAACAGGACAACCATGGAGGCATCCCGCAACGACTCAAAATCCGCCAAATCACGCTCGGCACTCATTGGAATGCCATTGAAACTCCCCTTGAAGAAGACGGCGGATGCCGCCATGGCAACAAGAAGCCAGACAAAGTCCTTGTATTCATTGCAATGATTTGGATTGATGGCCGCCCAATTCCCTCCTGACCAAACGCCATGGCCGCCCTCGGCGCGCCAAGTGTATGCACAGCTTGCAGCCGAAGGACCCGCCACCAACCAAGAGCTGGTGCGGCAAACCGGATTGGCCCGACGAACCCTGGGCCGCACCCTGCGCCGCCTCGTGGATGCGGGCTTCTTGGAGCGCCTCCCCAGTTTGCACGACACACGGCGATTCTACTACCGAATCGCGCATTGAGAGACGAAAACGGCGCCGCATCGTCAGATTCATCCGTGGCGCCGATGATTACCGGCCATGGTCTGGCAACCCATCCTCGCCATCGTGCTCGCCGTGGTCCTCTCCCAAGGACTTGGATTCCTCTGGTATGGCCCCCTGTTTGGCCAGGCATGGCTCAAAGCCATGGGATTTGACAAGCTCAGCAAGAAGAAGCTCGAAAAAATGCAGCAGGAAGCCATGCCCGGCTACGCGTTCAGTGCATTGGCAACCGCCGTGGCCACCCTCACCATCTGGATTGTTTTCGTCACGTGGGACCTGTACTCGTTGATGGACGCCATGACCGCGCCCCTCGCGGGAATCCTTGTCGGCCTCGTCGGCTGGCTGGCCTTCTACTTCCCCGGGACGTTCACCAGCCGCTTCTTCAGCAACGAAACATGGACCGCATGGGGAATTGGCGCCGGCTACTTCCTCGTCATGGCCATGATTGAAGGGCTGCTTGTGGGGATTTTCAGCACACTCTAGCGGGGCGCCCCATGGCATCCAAATGGAGTGCTCTCGACCGGCTTGCGGAATCGCTGACCCCGCGAGCCAAGCCGGCCGGCTCGAGCAAGACGAGAGACGGGCGTCGTTCCCGTCGTGGGCACGAACGCAGTGAGTGGAAGTGCACACGACAGGATTCGAACCTGTGAAGCACTAAGCAGGAGATCTTGAGTCTCGCCCCGTTGGCCACTTGGGTACGTGTGCGGATGGGTGCGAAACACCGCCAATGCGGTGCGCCGCAGCCGCGCGACATGCAACCCTTTCTTAACAGCGGCGGCCGCAATGCTTAGCTGGCGCAGGTGATTTGCGCTTCCTTGACCCAAGAAAGCATCACCGTCAGCGTCGACTTTCCCTTCGAGGTGACCCTCCAGCACGCCCCCATGGGGTTGCGCCAGATGTTCCAATTGTGCGAATTGTTGGACTTTCATGAGTTGCGCATTCGCGATGCCGACAGCGGCGACCGGTTCGGCCTCATCGTGGACCTCTTGAGCCTGCGCGCCGAGCAGACCCGCATCCAAATCAAACCCCGCGAGCCCATGAGCTACGACGAAATTGCCGACAGCGTCGAACTGCTGCTCCAGGACTTGGAGCCCCACCTTGGGTCCGCCCGCGTCATGGAATTGAATTGGCTCGTGGAGCGCAAAGGCGTGGCCAGCGACATGCGCTCCAGTCAGCAACGGGTCCACTAGGCTTTATCCGTTGCAGGGGTCGCGCGACCGTGGACGGCGTGCTCGTTCGCTTCGGCGAAATTGGCATCAAAAGCCCCCCTGTGCGGCGGCAAATGGCAGCCCGGCTGCGCCAGAACCTCCTCGATGCGCTCCTGCGCAACAGCGTCGAAGGCGACGTCCAATTGATCAATGCCCGCCTGTGGATGGTGGGTCCGGACACGGACGCACTCCTGCGCGTTGCGACGCATACGTTCGGTGTGGTGAGTGCAAGCCCGTGCTTGACGAGCGCGTCCACCATGGACTCCATGGCGGAAGTGGCATCCCAGCTGGCCCTGGATTCCGGGGACTGGACGCGGTTTGCGGTGCGTGCGCGCCGTGACGGCGACCATGAGTTCACCAGCATGGACATGGGCATCCAAATTGGCAGCGCCATCTTCAAGGCCGCCGAGGCCGCCGGGCGCGAACCCAAAGTGGATTTGAGCAACCCAGAGCTGGAGGTGCATGTTGACGCACGAAGCCACGTGGCCTACATCCACACCCAAACCACGCCCGGCCCCGGCGGATTGCCGGTTGGTTCCCAGGGCCGCGTTGCCGCCTTGATCTCCGATGCCCACTCCTTTGCCGCCGCTTGGCTCATGATGCGCCGTGGCTGCAAAGTGGTCCCCATTCACGCCGGCAACACGGGCAGTTTGCCCATTGAAAACCTCGAAGCCATGGGCCAGTGGGGCATGTCGCAGCGAGTGGACTTGCTGCCCATTTGCACGGGATTTGTCTCAAAGGAAGTGTTGCTGGACGCAGCGGATTCCATTGCATCCAATGCAAAATGTGACGCACTCGTTACAGGGGACACGTTGGATTCGCATTTGGTGATGCACGAAGGATTGCCCCTGCTCCGGCCGGTTTGCGGTTTGCTGCCAAG
>JBFJWV010000096.1:0-5616 GCA_041623515.1 Thermoplasmatota archaeon
CGAATGCCCACAGGCACGCGGTCACCTCGGCGACGGATCGGCCCAACAGATTGGCGACGCGTTCACGTTCCCGCAAAGGAGGAACCATGAGGCGCTCCGGCTTTTCCAAGTAGGAAGCCAAGACAACGATGGAGTGGTGTTTGCTCCATCCAGCCCGGGCCATGCGCTTTCACCCACCCCGCCCAAGCCCTTGAACCTCGCGGGTGGATGGTTTGTTATGAACCTGTTTTTCGCGCCTCCCTCTCGCGGATGGCTCCTGGTTCGGCCCGCCAGCCACGCGGCTCTGTTTCTCAGCTGCGAAGGTCAGTGGACCGACACCGCGGGGGAGGCGCGCATTTTTGACAGCAAGATCACGGCGACCCACGCGGGCCGCACCCGTCCCGGCAGTTCAGTCATTTCGACGGAATTGGCGCAGTGGCTGCGCCCGCCATTGATGCGGGTCGAGTCGACGATGGTCACGCGCTAAACCGCGCCAGCGTCTGGGCAGCTCCGCTTGCGCGAAGCTCAAGCGGACCTACCCCGATTCGAACAGGGGTCCCCGGCTCCGAAGGCCGGAAGGATATCCAGACTACCCTATAGGCCCAGATGGACAACAGTGGGGAAAGGGAAGGAGTGGAAAAGGGGTGCGAGCGAAATCACTCTTCTTCGCTGTCGGCAGCGAGTTCGGTGGGTTCGCCTTCATCTTCCGAGTCGCTGGCGACTTGTTCGGTGATGATGGGCGTTTCGTCCACTTCAACGGAGGGTGCCTTCAGGACTTCCGCCTTGGCCACTTCGATGCGGCGCAGGGGGTGAATCTTGCGGGCTTCCTTGTAGATGCGGCTGGTCAAGTCGCCAACGAGCAGGTCCGCGAGGAACCCGCTGAGGCTGTGCTTGGAGGCGGATTCGGCGAGCTCGGTTTCCATCAGGCGGCGGATGGTTTGCGCCTGCGTGGTTTGGCAGCGGCGGTCGCTGATGGCGAACGGCTTGACGCGGATGCGGCTGCCGTCGTTGGTGCGCAGGTCGAAGACCGCGCTGATCTTGCTGGCGCCACGGCGCGTCAGGCGGCGCACGTAGTCGCTGGTCATTTCGTGGCCAACGTATGCGGCCTTGGCGTTCTTGTCCAAGACTTCCGTGACTTGGAAGTGGAGCTTGATGTGCATCTGCTTCATGTCGCCGGTCAGGTCAAACAGACTGGCCTCGGCGGTGCGGCCCATGAGCTTGTCCGGGTCGTCGGCGAGGGTTTGAGCGATCACTTTGCTGCTGAAAGCGGCGGGTGCGACGACGTCGTACCATTGCTTGGCCTTCCAGCGGTCCTTGGTTCGGCGGGCGGCTGCACGTGCGCGAGCGAGTGCCATGAGGCCGGCCGACTCACAGGTTGTATTTGAGTGAGAGGGGCTCCCGGTCGGCAGCAAAACCCACCGCAACAGGAAAAGCGCCTTATTGCACCAAATCTGACACAAAAGTGAACATGCTGCGTGACCACCCCTTGTTGACGTTGCTGGGGCGCCGTGGCCGGGGCGCCGTGGTCGATGCCTTGCGCCAAGAGCCCGAGCGCCAATGGAACGTCCGGGAATTGGCGGCCGCCGCAGATGTCCCCGTCATCACGGCCAGTCGGGCGGTTCGCGAGCTCGATGCCCTTGGAGTGGTGGATTCATTCCGCCCCGGCCGCGACAAAGTCATCCAATGGGACTCCCAAAGCGCCGTGGCCCGTGCACTCGTGCCGTTCGTCGTCCCCGACCTTCGCGGCGAAGCGGCGCGCACCGCAGCCGCCGCACTTGCCGTTCCCGATCGGGCCCGGATCATTTTCTGGCAGATGCCCGAGGACGAGCCGGCGGACCCCGAGTGCCCCATCCGGGTGGCCGTGCTGTGCCGCGATGCCGACGAGGAATTGGTGCTGGACGCCATCGGGCCCGCCCTGGACGCCGTGGCCGCAGCGGGGTGGCCGCGCCCGGACATATCCGTGGTCCCGCGCAGCATGTTGAGTGACGATGACCCCGTGACCCAAGCCGTGCTTGCCGGCCAACCCCTATGAGGGCAGCAAGCCGGTCGCCTGCAACAAAATCCAAGCGCCCAAGCCAATGGCCACGATGAACGCCACCTTGACGAGCGTGATGGCGGTCTTGATGACAAAGCGAAGAATCAGCAGGCCGAATGCAATGACGACCAAGCCGATGATGAGTGCGATGAGTGAGAATTCCATGGTGTTGCCTCAAATTTTCAGTTGCTTCCACAAGCGTCGCCGGCTGATGCGGTAGACCCACGTATTGGGGTTTCCCTCCTCCTTGGCGCGAATCGCAAGTTGATGGTCGTGGTGCTGTGCGAACTCCTTGAGGTTCGCCACAAACGCCGGGTCTTGTTGCCCCAGCAATTTCGCCACTTCATCCTCGTACGTGTCGTAGTGGAATGGAAAAGACAGGCCCGTCGCGACCGTCTTGATGGTGCCCTTGCCCTTGAGTCCAGTGATGGTCACCAGTTCGCCGACCAATTGGCGCGCGTGCGCGCCCTCGCCCAATGTTGGGTTCGGGGCCCACCGGTTGCACTGGGTGCACAGCAATTCGCTGACCGTATCCAGCCCTTCCACATCTTCATGGTCCTCGAGAACACGAACCAAGATGCCATCCTTGAAGGCCATGAATGTCCCGGTGCTGTCGCAGTAGGGGCAAGCGTACACACGCAAAGGACCGGCTCGGGCCTCAAGAAGGCTCCCAATCGACTATTCGGCGGGAACCGTTTGGCGCACCCGTCGCAAGCCCGCTGCTTTGGCTTGCCAGTTTTCCACACGGCGCGTCGTGACTTTCTGACCCAGGACATTGACGTCGAGGCCATCCAGGTACTTGTTGACCTTCTGTGCAATGGCGTCCGCTTTGGTTTTCTTCAGGCCTTCAATGCCAGCGATTCCTGCACGCGCCAAGGCTTCGGCGTATTGGGGGCCGATGCCGCTCACTTTCATCAGCTCGGCGCTGGTTTGCCAGAGTTTGGCCGTCTTGGCGGGAACCTGGGCAACCTTGGCAATCTGCCGTGGCGTTTCGTAGCAAAGCCGGGCCGTCGTTTTGATGCCGGCACGCTCCAGGCGCCCCGCGTACGTAGCACCGATGCCTTCCACGTCAATGACCGGGTCCACGTCGCCCTTGTAATCCACATAGGCCGACGTTTTCTTCGCCTTCTTGGCCGCCCGTTTTGCCGGTTTTCCGGCGACGGCGGGAGCGTCCGCCAGCACCTCGGCCGGCATCACGACTTGCGGCTCGCCGAGGCGTTGCACGTTGCCGTCGTGCCACACTTCGTGGAGCGTGCCACAATTGCTGCAGTAAGCGCGAATGGGGAAATCGGCGCCGATGAACTCCATGCGCCAATCGCACACCGTACAGGTCAGGCTCTGGCGATCGTCCGGCAAAGCCAGGTGAACCGCCTTTGGCTCGCCCCCGGCGGTGCGGCTGACGACAACTGCGCCTTCCGATGTGTTGACAATCCAACTGCGGCGGAACGCTCCCGTGTGGACTTGTTCCGCGTTGACGAAGCGTGCGCCGAGTTGCACCTCCACGTGCCGCACCAACCAGAGGGGTGTGTCGGTCATGGGCGGGTCTCCGTCGGGGGGTAATGGGCACTCATGGGTTCCATCTCGGGGGGTTCAATGTGGGCGCTGTCGCGGTCGTCAGCCGGTAGCAACAGGAAAATCAGGAGCAGAGCAAGGTAGGCCAGAGCCAGCAACGTGAGGCCGCCAAAGAGGCGCCCATCGTTGCCGAAGGCATCCCAAAGAAGCAAGGCCGCGATGCCGATCCCGGGCACAATCATCCAGCGGTAGATGCGCCGGATGGTGGAGAGGTTCACAGGCGGAACCTCCCGGCCAAGGCAAAGAAAATGATGGCTCCGCCTCCGATGAGCGTGAGCCCGGCCACCAAGGGTTCAGCGACCTTGGAGCCGCCGGACAGCACGAGGGGGTCAGCCAGAGGGTTGTCGCCGCTGCGGATTTCGGCCCCGTCCGGCACGCCATCATCGTCCGTGTCGGCGTCGTCCGGGTCCGTTCCGTACGCGACTTCTTGGCATGTGGTGAGGCCGTCGCCATCCTCGTCGTCGAAGCAGTCGTTGCGGCCGTCGTTGTCCGCATCCGGGTTGTTCGGGTGGGCGTCCCACGCATCCGGCAAGCCGTCCAGGTCCCAGTCGTTGGGAATGGAACGTGCGTCCGTGGGGTCCGTGCCGGCGTGGAATTCAATGCCGTCGATGTAGCCATCGCCGTCCGTATCTGCGTTCTCTGGGCTTGCGCCGAGCAGCAGTTCCAGCGTCTTGTGCAAGCCGTCTTGGTCCGCATCCATTCGGGATCCGCGCACGGACCTCCGGTCCAGCGGGTCGCTGCCGCCATTGACTTCGGCGGCGTCTCCCAACCCGTCGCCGTCCGTGTCCGGGTTGTTGGGATCTGTTCCAAGGCGACGTTCCAGACTGTCGCCGAGGCCGTCGCCATCCTGATCGGCCAGCTGGGTGGGGAAGACCGTAATGGCCGACGGGGCGCCGGGTTGGCCAAATTGGAGGACGCTGGCGCCGCTGGCCCCGGTGTACGTGATTTGGAGGGCCAGTTGATGCGTCGAGGGGATGATGGTTGCGTCGAGGGGGATGGAGAATTGCTCTGCCCGGGGGGCGGTCGATGCAACGCTGAGCAAGCGCGACGCGCTGCCCAGAGTCGTCAATTCCCCGCTGGGGCTCCTCTGCAGCAAGCGGACCTCGACTTCGGCCACGGCTTGGGCTTGCGCCGACGTGTACAGAACAACCTGTGCATCGCCGACGGTCTGCCGGTCGTGGGACCAGGCGATGGGTGCCAGCCAATTCAGTTGTGCGTCCGCGACTCCACTGCCCGATGCTGCGGGCAAGACGGCGCCCGACGCGGGATTGGCATCGTCCTGCGGTTCCGAAGCCAAAGCGAAGGCCCGGGCGTCGGCGTCGGAGGGGCGGTCCGTCAGGAACCACGGTTGGCTTTCCGTGCTGAAGTTGGGAGAGCCGGCGGCGGACCAAGGCACCAGGGCCAGGACCGCCAGCACAATCCACGCGCGACGCATCAGCCGGGGGAAGACTCGGGCCATGTAAAGGCTGGGCGCCGGGGCCATGCCATTCATACAGGCAATCCCTTGCGCCGCCGTGCAGTTTCCGGCCTTCGACCACGCCGCGTTTCTCAACCATGTTTGGCAGGAGGCGCCGCCCAAGTTCAACATCGGCAGCAGCGGCTTCCAAGGCGGCACCTGGGCGGAGCGCGGACTGCCTGCGTGGCCCGAGGACCTGGACCCGACCGTCGTCAATTTGGAGGCGACTGCGGACTTGCGCGCGGCCATCGCCACGCATGTGGGGCACCCCGAAGACCACGTCATGGCCACGGTCGGCACCACTGGCGCCAACCTGGTGACGACACTGTGGGCGCACAAACCGGGCGGAAACATCGTCGTGGAATGCCCCGTTTATAGTCCCCTGGAAGCGACGGCGGCCGGTGTCGGAGCGGAGGTCCGTCGTGTCCAGCGGGACGCCGACCAAGAATGGTGGCTCGACCCCGATGCGGTCAATGAAGCGACCGATTCCAACACCCATCTCATCGTGCTGGCGAGTCCCAACAATCCCACCCAGGCAACCGCATCCGCTGCCGACTTGCGAGCACTCGGCGAG
>JBFJWV010000097.1:0-5569 GCA_041623515.1 Thermoplasmatota archaeon
CTTGGTTCCAGCAGCAGCGGCTTCGCGGCGCTGGCCGTTGCGGCGGCGCAAGCGTACAATTGGGACACCACGGCGGAGCGCTTGAGCCAAGTGGCGCGCCTCGGCGCGGGTTCGGCGGCGCGGGCGGTCACGGGCGGCGTTTCGGAGTGGTTGGTTGAGGGGGAGCGTTCGTTTTCCCGTTGCATGGCGGGGCCGGATGATTTCCCGGATTGGCGCATTGTCGTTCCGCTGGTGGAGCACGCGGTCCATACGGAAGGCGTGCACGCAGAGGTCTCTGAGTCACCGCTTTTCCAAGGTCGCCTCGATTACATGCCCGCCGCCTTGGATGCCATGCGGTCGGCGGTGGAGGCCCGGGATGTGTCCACGATGGGCGCCATCGCGGAGCGGGACACATTGAATCTGCATGCGGTCACGATGACGGGGAGCGCCGGCCGGGTCACCTGGCGGCCCGCTACGGTGGCTGTGATGGAGACGGTGCGTCGATTGCGCGAGGACGGGGTTCCGGTCCACTTCAGCATTGACACCGGTGCCACGGCGTACTTGAACACCACAACGGACCATGAAGACACGGTGGCGCGGGCCGTTGCCGATATCCCCGGCGTGGCGGATGTGCTGCATCTGCGGCCGGCCGGGCCGGCTCACATCATCGAAGAGCACTTGTTTTAGCGGCGCCGCAGAGCGGCCAGCAACACCAGCAGCAGCGGAAGCACCGGCATGGGTGTCGCCGTGGATTCCTCGCCGTCTCCTTCCACGATGATGCTGAACACTTGCACGACGTCTTCGTATTGGCCCGTGGCATCGGTGGCCACGATGGTGGCAAAGTGCGTCGTTGCCTCCGTGGGCCGGAACGGAATGCCGTAGGTGCCGTTGCCCAGTGGATCCATCGCGGTTCCGGCCGGCACGATTTGCACGAAGGTTTGGCCTTCGGGGTGCCCAATGTCAATGGTCACATTGAGACCGTCCACGGGCTGCTCGCGCAGCAAGTCCGCGGCGTGGACCGTGAATTCGAGCAGCTCGCCGGCGGTTCCCGTGGCGTTGCCACTGACGACGCGCAGGATGCGCGGCAAGCTTGCTTGCGGCTCGGCCACCACATCGACGGGGGCGTCGACCCAGAGGAATGCATCCCTGTCCTTGGATTGCCCGAACCGCGCCTCGTCGGCGTGGCGGTCTGCCCGGCTGGCTTCGATGCCTTCCACGAAATCGTGCTGGAAGGTTTTGGTCGTGATGAGCCACTTGCCGTCGGGTGCGGTCCAAATCTCGATGATACGGGGTTCCTGGGGCCAGTCCAGCAGGGAGCTGGTTTCGATGTTCCAGAATCCCCCTCCATCCGCGCCCGCCATGGCTTCGATGCGGTGCTTGTGCGTGTGGCCTCCGACGAAGGCCAATACATTGGGGTGGCTGGCCAATTCCTCGGTCAACTCTTCGGCCGTGACGTAGCCGGCTTGGGAAAGGAAGTCCGCCATGCAGGGGCCGTCGCCGCAATAATCGCGGGCCGATTCGCCGAACATGGATTTCACGGTGTGATGGGCCGCGACCACGATGGGCTTGGTTGGGTTTGCATCCAGGGTTTGCTGCAGCCAGGCCCACTGCTCGGGGTCAATGGCTCCGTCCGCGTAGCCACCGACCACGTCGTAGCCCAGTTGCTCTTGGGCCGTGAACAGTGGCGCGAGCGTGGGATTGGCCTCGGCCCAATCGTCATTGAGGGTGTCCAGAATGACGAACAAGACGCCCCGCACTTCGAAGGTGTAGTAGCCATCGTTGTCCGGGTTATCGTCGCAAAGGCGTTCCTTCGCGAAGCCGTAGCCGTGGCCGTGGTCGTCGTCCTCGTCGCCGCCGGGTTGACCGTTCACGCATTTTCCGAATTGGAAGTGCATGTCCACGTATTCTTCTTGGTCCACAAACCGACGGCCGGATTCCTCGGCGGCCTCGTCGTAGCTCGGCTCCTTGGGTGTGTTGCCTTGGTACAAGCCGTCGTGGTTGCCGAAGGCAGAGTACCATGGGAGTCCTTCGGCCAGGGGGGTGTTGTTTTGGGCGACGGCATCAGGCAAGTGGGTACACGTTTCCGTCACATCCGATGATGCGTCGTTGATGTCCTCGGATTGCCCATCGGGCGCGCATTGGCGACCGCTGATGGGGCCCACGGTGGTGGTGCGGCCTTCCCAGTTGTCGATGAAGCGCATGAGTTCGTTTTCGAGCTGATTGTCAATGTTGTCGCCGGTGTTGAGCACGAAATCAACCGCGTCTTCGGCGTGAATGGCGTTGATGCGAACGACCGCCGCGTTGAGGACCTCATCCGAGATCTCCTCGTGGTCACGCGCGCCACCATCAATGGGGTCACCGACCTCGTCGAACGGTTCCTGACGGACGGGGAACGGCGCGTCGTCGTCCACGATGTGGGCATCGCTGACTTGGATGAACCGTACGATTCGCTCGGCTTGGCTCAAATCGCCAGCAGACGCCAAATCTTCCCGCACATCGAATGCATCGGGGTTCGGCTTCTGTTCCGGCTGGTATTGACCGTGCATGCTGGCCAGAAAGAGGATTCCGACCAGGAAGAAGGCCCGGCGCATGGCGATGGGAGCACGCCAGCGCAGTTTAACGACTGCCCTGCACCAAACGCCCGTGCTCGACGAGAATGCAGCGGTCCGCCACCACGTCGAGACCTGCGTCGTTGGCGGTGGCGATGGCATCGGGGTGGTCCAGTTGCAGTTGCAGCCACAGCGAGGCGGCTCCGACGGCGACGGCGTCTTGGGCGACGCCGGGGCAATGGTCGCGGGCGCGAAACACGTCCACCATGTCCGGTGGCGCCCCCCAATGGGCCTTCGCCGCTTGCAAGTCCGGCACGGTCTGCACCCCATGAATGCGCCCGGGCTTGGGCGTCACGGGCAGAACGTCGTAGCCGTGGGCCTTGAGGTAAGCGAAGATGCGGTTGGAGGCGCGCTCCGGATTGTCGGAAGCCCCGACGACGGCAATTCGCTTGCTGCGCTCCAGCAATTGGCGGGTTGCCTCGTCATCACCTGTTAGATTGGCCACGGCAATGGCCGCATACGCGGCACCCAACTTGACGGCGACGGTCGGTGCTGCGCCTCGGGCTTTTTTAAAGGGGTTCACGGGTCGAAGAACGCTATGGGCTCCATGGACCGCGTCAAGCACATGATCTTCCCGCGCAACGTCCTCGTCGGAGGCGGCGCCCTGGACCGGCTCGGCGAAATTGCTGCCGACTTGGATGTGGAGCCCGCCGGCGTCGTCGTTGTGGATGCATTCACGCGCAAAATGATTGGCGAGAAAGTGGAGAAGGCGCTGGCCGACAAAGGCTTCGAGACCCACTTCTACGAGTCCACGGGACCCACCATGAACTCCGTCAATGCGGCGGTCAAATTCGGCAAACAAGTGGGCGCCGGATTCTACGTGGGCGCCGGCGGTGGCAGCGTCATCGATGTGGCCAAGTTGGCTGCGTACGAGCATGGCCCGGCCTTCATCAGTGTCCCCACGACGGCGAGCCACGACGGCATTTGCAGTGGCCGCGCATCCATCAAGGAAACCACCGGCTCCGTGTCAAAGGAAGCCAAGCCCCCCGCATCCATCGTGGCGGACACCAAGATCATCAGCAAGGCACCCTACCGCATGTTGGCGGCTGGTTGCGCCGATGTCATCAGCAACGAAACCGCTGTCTTGGATTGGCAACTGGCCCACCGCCTCAAAGACGAGGAGTATTCGACGTTCGCTGCCGTCCTTGCCAAGAGCGGTGCCGACCTCATTCTCGACAACGTGGACATCATCAAGCCTGGGCTGGAGGAGGCCTCCTGGATTGCAGTCAAGAGCCTCATTGTCAGCGGCGTGAGCATGGCCGTTGCCGGCAGCAGCCGGCCCGCGTCGGGTGCAGAGCATCTGTTTAGCCACACGTTGGACCGCATCGCGCCGGGCAAGGCCATGCACGGCGAACAAGTGGGCGTGGGCAGCATTCTGACCATGTACCTCCATGGCGGCAACTGGAAGCGCATCCGGGATGGATTGCATGCCATCGGCGCCCCCATCAACGCCAAGGATCTGGGCATTTCCAAGAAACAAATCCTCGAGGCATTGACCACGTGCCACACCCTGCGGCCGGACCGGTACACCATTCTGGGTGAATCCGGCCTGACGAAGGAAGCGGCGCTCAAGGTGTGCAAAGCGACCGGCGTGCTCTGAAAAGGTTAGAACCAAGCGGGCCCTCGAAGGCTTGTTGCCTGAATTGACGCTGGTTCCGGAAGGCTTGGCCCAGGAGGGCTACACGTTCCGGTTCATGGGAGACCCCAAAGCCTTCGAATGCGAAGGTTGCCCCGTGCGCAAGGTGTGCTTCAGGCTGGAAGCCGGGCGCAGCTACAAAGTCGTGGAAGTGCGTGACGTGGCGCACATTTGCGAATTGCACGACGGCGGACGGGTCCGGGTTTGCCGCGTTGAAGAAGTGGACATTCAACTCAGCGTGCCGGCGAAGGACTTGCGCGGCACCGCCACCCATTGGTCACCGCCGGCTTGCAGGATGCCCGAATGCCCCAGCTATGGCTTCTGCCACCCGGTGGGTCCGGAGGTGGGCGGAAAAATGGAGATTGTGCGCGTCGGCAACCCGTTGGATTGCCCGGCGGGCTTCGACCTGCGCCGCGCTACGGTCCGGCCGATGACTTGAGCAACGGGTGCTCGTCCACAAAGGCGGGGTCGTCCAACTTGTTGGCAATCCGCTGAAGGCGTTTCTTGATGGCTTTCAGGCGACGCTCCCGCGCCCGATCGTAGGATGCCTGCATCCGCTCCGTCCGGGCTTCCATGCGGGATTGGAACTTGATGGCCTTGTTAGCCCAGGAGTGGTCGACCAGGTCTTGTTCAACTCGCTCCGGCTCGGGCGGGTAGTCGACGGCGTCCAGCTGGGGTTCAGGGGGAACCGCGGTGCCCTTCTTGATGGCCCGTCGCTGCTGCTTCTCCCACACGCCGTGCAGTTTCTCGAAGACCTTCGCGTTCTTGGCGTCCAGCTTCTTGCAAGTCTTGCGCCACTTGCGCATTGCCTTGCGGTAGGTCTTGCGGCTCTTGCGGTCCAGTTTCTTCTGGAGTTTCAAGGAGTACTTGTTGGACTTGCGGGCCGGCTTGGCCACCTTTTTGGCTTGCTTTTCATCCCACTTCTCCAACTTCTTCTCTTGCGCAATGACCACGCGCTCTTTGGCGCGCTCGCCGCGGGTGGCGCGCTTGTAGGAATGGTACCAGTCCAGGGCGGAGCGGTATTCGTCCTCCATGAGGAAGTTGCGCACCACGTACGCCGCCCGGGGATCCTTCTTCTCCAGTTCGGCCAAGTAGACTTGTTCCGAGGGGACCGTCCACGGTGGCTGCGGCTTGCCGAGGATTTCCTCCTCGACCCTCCGCTTGCGCGACACCACGAACCAGATGATGAGGGCCGCCGGAACCGCCAGCCAGAAGACGTTGATGAGCCACTGCGGATCGAAGTAGCCCCCGTTGACCTTCATGCTGAGCGTCAGGGTCTTGCGGGCGCTGCCATCGGTCGCCTCTGCCGCAATCACAACGTTGCAGCTTTCCGAGAAATACCAGA
>JBFJWV010000098.1:0-5519 GCA_041623515.1 Thermoplasmatota archaeon
CAACGAGAAACAGCAGGTGGTCGTACCCGGTGACCATGTGTTTTGCGCCTTGATACAGGTACACGCCAAAGCCGCCCGTGGCAAAATCGTCTTCGTCCTCCTGAGCCACGCCGTGGCCCAGCGCCGTCGGCGCCGCCACCAGCATCAGGCACGCCAAGGGCCCGACCCATGCCATGGCGCCCTTCACAGGAACAGCACGGCCCCCACGATGACAATGACCAGGGTGGCCGCGAGGTACAGCAGCGGACCCCACAACCAATGCAGCGGGATTTCCCGCTTGCCAATGGTGCCCACCGAGCGCCGCGGCGCCGCGGCATCTTCGGGGAGCCAATCAAACGCCCCGATGCGATCCGGGGAAACCGCTGGCGCGGCCACGGAAGCTTGTTCGTCCGTCAACGGGACCGGTTCGGGGACCGGAACATGAACGGGCGCAGATGATGCATCCGACATGGGCCCCACGTCAATGGTTTCCAGCAGCGGCTCCTCTTCCTTGGGCCCCTCCAGCGCATCTTCATCCAGGAGGATGACCCGGTGCTGGCGGGCCGCGGCCTTCAACGCGGCACTGGCCTGTGGGACGGCCACGACGGCCGCGGCACCCAGGTCGATTGCAGCGCGCCGAATGCTTCCCAGCTCGGGCCCTTCGAAGGGATCCTCGTCTCCGAAGAACACCACCAAATCACCCAAATCACTGTGGCAAGCCAAATCGCAACGGTGGGGACTGCCAGACTCCCCTTCGATGATTTTGTCGGCCTCGACGGTGTAGCCGCGGTGGACATAATGAGCCACCACGCGGTCCCGGAACACAAGCAGCCACCAGCACACCCGCTTATCTCCCTAACGTTGAAGACCGCAACCCATGTGGATGCGCCATCGTGGCCGACTGGAACCTTGCGGAACTGACCGCACGCTGGCAAGAAGCATGGTGGAAGGAGGGCCTCCACCACGCCGACCGCAAGGACGACGACAAGCCCACCTACTTCCTGCATTTCGCGTACCCAGGCATCAGCGGCTACCTCCATGTGGGACACATGCGCGGCTTCACCTACGCCGATGTGTTGACCCGCTACAAGCGAATGACCGGGCACAACGTCATCTTCCCGGCAGGATTCCACGCCAGCGGCATCCCGGCCGTTGCCTTCGCCAAAGAAGTGGAACGGGGCGAGAAGACCGAGTATTTGCGCGCCAATGGCTACGACGGGGATTTGGATGCGTTGACCGATCCGCAAAAAGTCGTGGACTACTTTGCCCACGTTTACACCTACGATTATTGGAAGAAGTTCGGCTTCCTGATTGATGAGCGACGCAACACCACGACCATTGACCCGGGCTACCAGAAATTCATCCAATGGCAATTCCGTCGCCTCAACGACAAGGGCTGGTTGATCCAAAAGCCGCACTATGCGCCATTTTGCCCCGTGGCGGGCCCCGTCGCCGTCGACAAATCAGAGACGGACATCAAGCAAGGTGGCAGCGCCGAAGTCAAGGAGTTCGTCGCCCTGCGATTCGCCATTCCCGCCGGGGAACTGGTGGACACCGACGACGATTACGACTCCATCATCCTGCCGTGCGCCACGCTGCGGCCGGAGACCGTGTACGGCGTGACCAACTTGTGGATTCACCCCATTCACAACTACGAGTTGGTTCGTGTTTGGCGCGACGGCGCCGTGGCAGACGACGACGATTCGGAAGTCTGGCTGGTGAGCCAGCAGGGCCGCACCAAGTTGGAGTGGCAATTCGAACGCGCGGAAGGTTTGGACCTCACCGTGCAAGGCAAAGACCTGGTCGACCGCGTGGCGCAGGCGCCCGTGACAGGCCACGATGTGCCCATTGTGGCGGCAAGCTTCGTGGACCCCATGATTGCCACCGGCGTGGTCATGTCGGTGCCCGGCCATGCGCCATTTGATTGGGCCGCGTACGTGGATGCCGGCCTTGACAAAACGCTTGGAAAGCCCCCCCAAATTGTGGACATCGAAGGCTACGACGATTTGCCAGCGCGCGTCGCCTGCGCCAAGTTCGGCGTCACCAACCAAGACCAGAAGGACCTGCTCGACCAGGCCACGGACGAAATCTACGCGGACGAGTTCAACAAGGGCATCCTCAACGATGCGTGCGGCGCCTACGCAGGCGAGCGCATCAAGGTGGCCAAGGATCGCATCCGCGACGATTTCGTGGCGGACGACCACGGCCGCATCATCCGGCAGTTCAGCGAACAGGTCATTTCCCGTGCCGGGGAAACCGTGGACATCAAACGCATCCCCGACCAGGATTTCATCCATTACGCGGACGAAGAGTGGACGGACAAAGCGGTCGCCCACGCCAAACAAATGGCCATCTATCCCCAACGGTACGGTGACGACATTGAGAACGTCATGCGCTGGTTCGGGGACCGCGCCTGCGTGCGCCGGGGCGCGTGGTTGGGCACGGAATTCCCGTTCAAGGAAGGATGGATTGTCGAACCCATCGCCGACTCAACGTTCTACCCCTGGTACTACTTGGTCAGCCCGTACGTCAACGACGGCCGACTGGACCCGGAAGCGCTGACGGACGCGTTCTTCGACTACGTTTTCAATGGCCTCGGCAAAGCAGCGGAACCCGTTTGGGATGAAGTGCGGGCCGACGTCCAATACTGGGGCCCCGTGGACATCAACTTGGGTGGGAAGGAACACCAAACCGTCCACTTCCCCGTGTACATCATGAACATGGTGGGCTTGATGGACGACCCGGCCATGTGGCCCAAGGGCATCTACGTCAATTGGTGGGTGACCCAAAAAGCGGGCGCCAAGATCAGCAAATCCAAGGGCGGCGCCGAACCGATTCCGGGTGCCGCGCAAAAATACGGCGTGGACCCCATGCGGCTGTACTATTGCCATGTGGGCAGCCCCCACGTGGACATTGAGTGGGACCCGGACATCGTGTTGGATTACCGCAAGCGCGTGCTACGCGTCGGCCGGCTGGTGGATGAGATGCTGGCTGCGAAAGGCGACGGGGGGCCGATGGATGCGTGGTTGCAGGAAGCCATGGTCCAGCACTTGAGCACAGCACGGGACGCCTTTGATGGGTACGATTTGCGCAGCGTGGCCGGCGAACTGGTGTATGCCATTCCGGACACGATCCGCTGGTACCAACGACGCGGCGGCAGCAACGGTCAGCTGCTTCGCACCATCGTCCTCGACTGGGCGGCTGCGCTCTGCCCCATTTTGCCACACACCGCCGAGGAAATGTGGAATCGGGCCGGCGGCGAAGGCCTGTGCAGTGCGAGCCCATTCCCGGAGATTCGGACCCCCGACGCATCGGTGCTGGCAGGCGAAGAGTACCTGCACGCGGTCCTCGACGATGCCAAGACGGTCGCGAAGCTCGCCGATGTGGATAGCCCCAAGCAACTGACATTTTTCACGGCCCCCGCCTGGAAGCAGAGCCTCGTCCGGTTGGCGTTGCAGTATGCCGGCAAGGCGGACGGGAAGTTCCCCATGGGCCCCTTCATGGCCGAAGTGATGGCCGACGAAGACATGCGTGCACACGGCAAAGCCGTGCAGAAATTCACGGGCAAGCTTCCGCAGCAATTGGTGCAGTGGTCGGCGGGCGAGAAGGCCATGCTGCAAGATGGCATGGATGAAGCGCAAGTGCTCAGGGACGCCGCTTCATTCTTGGCCAAGGAATTGGACGTGCCCTCGGTGACCGTCCATCCTGCGGACGCAGCGGACGCCCCTGCGGACCCGAAGCGCGACTTGGCCAGCCCACTCAAGCCCGGCATTGCATTGGCCTAGCCTCCTGTTGGGTCCGGCGCGATGATTCCACCGGAAATCATCATTTTGCCACTTTTCACCATCTTGCCCCATTATCATTAAGCTTAAATAGTCAGAGCACGCCATTCTAGAGTTGGAGCGTGAAAAAATGGCACAACCTGGCTGCACCACGGACACGCACGACTACGTGTACTGGTGAACACATTCGCAGGGCTTGATTTCAAGTCCAGCCAGACGGTTTGCTGTGCCGCGATTCAACGGCAGAACGCCCGTCAATCATCCTCGAGTTTGCGCTTGCCAAGCATCTTGGCGTACATGGAACCCGGAAATCCTGTGACGGCGCGGTTGAACGACGCCACCGCCCCCGGGTCGCCACGGGCGATGGATTTCTCGTAACTTCGCAGGCGCAGCCAAGTGACGTGGAAGAAGAACCAATACGTCGCACCCAAGGTGTAGAACAGCCACGTCCACACGTCCCATGTGCTCGGTTCCCAGGGGGCCACACGCGGCAATCTCCCGGGACCTTTATACGGTAATGGCCTCGCGGCGCCGTCCATGGATGACGAGGCACCAACCCAGATGGACCCCTACGATATGGCGAAGGTCCAACTGCGCCACGTGGCGACCCGCATGAAGCTGGATCCCAACATCCACGAAGTGCTGCGCAACAGCAGCCGCGCCATGGAGGTCAACTGCCCCATTGTGATGGACAACGGCACCATCCGCGTGTTCAAGGGATGGCGTGTCCAGCACAGCACGGCCCGTGGCCCCGGCAAAGGCGGTGTTCGCTTCCACCAAAATGTCAGCCTCAACGAGGTCAAGGCCCTCGCCATGTGGATGACCTGGAAATGCGCCATCGTGGGCATCCCCTACGGCGGCGCGAAAGGCGGCGTCCGTGTGGACCCGCGCGAGCTCAGCCACGGGGAGCTGGAGCGGTTGTCGCGCCGCTACTTCTCCGAAATCCAACCCATCATCGGCGAGCAGGTGGACATTCCGGCACCCGACGTCAACACCAATCCCCAGGTGATGGCGTGGTTCATGGACACCTACAGCCAGAACAAGGGCTACGCCGTGCCGAGCATCGTCACGGGCAAGCCCGTTGACATTGGCGGCAGCGAAGGCCGCGAAAAGGCAACGAGCCAAGGCATTGCGTACTGCGTGCGCGAAGCAGCCAAGGTCCTCGGGTTGGAGCTGGAAGGCGCCACGGTGGCCATCCAAGGCTTTGGCAACGTGGGCGGCAACGCGGCACCGCTGCTGGCGGAACTGGGCTGCAAAATTGTCGCGGTCAGCGACGTCAACGGCGCCGTGCTTGTCGAGGATGGCTTCGACGTGGAGCGCCTGATGAACACAGTCCAAGAAACGGGCACCTGCACCGCGTACCCCGATGCAACCCCCATCACCAACGCCGAACTCATGGAGCTCGACGTGGACATCTTGGTCCCGGCGGCCCTAGAGGGCGTCATCCACAAGGACAACGCGGCCAACTTGAAGTGCAAGATTTTGGCGGAAGGCGCAAACGGCCCAACAACTCCCCAAGCGGACAAGCTCCTGCGCGACAAGGACGTCTTTGTGATTCCGGACGTGCTGTGCAACGCTGGCGGCGTGACGGCATCCTACTTCGAATGGGTCCAAGGCTTGCAGTCCTTTTTCTGGACCGAGGAAGAAGTCAACGAACGCCTGGACCGCATCATGACCCGGGCCTTCCACGAAGTGCACGACATGTGGCTCAAGGAGAAGCAGCGAGACCACAAGTTCGAGCAGCCCCTCACCATGCGG
>JBFJWV010000099.1:0-5515 GCA_041623515.1 Thermoplasmatota archaeon
AACCGGTAGCTGGCGAGGCCGATGTCGTTGATCATGGTCCCGCACACGGCGAGCGCGTCGTTGGTGCCGTACCCGACCAGGGGAAGGCCGCAATTTGTGTAGTGATGGTGCGCCGCGAGCAAGTGCGCCGCTTCGTGCATGAAGACTTTGAGGGGAATGTCCTCGAAGATACCCAAACCCATGAATTCGCCCGCGGTGCGGTTGCGGGTGTATTCCGACCAAAGGTAAGCGTAGTCCTTGTAGGCGAGGCCGTGGACGCATTCCACCTGGCCGGCCACGCTGCCATCGTAGTTGTCGCCAAGAATCACGGCGACGATGTCCCATTCAGCGTCTGGATGGTGAGTCGCGAGGAAACCGCGCGCAACATCCCGCTGCTGGCCGTCGTGGACGCCCGCTTGCAAGGAGCCGTTGGGCAGGCCCGCCACGAGTGAAACGTTCCAGCGGATGCCCACTTGTTCTTCGTAGTGCACGTTGGCGTCCGCGACCAGTTGGTGCAGCAAATCCTCCCAGTGGGTGTGGTTCTCCTGGAACGACGGGTCGGCAATCATGGCAACATCCAGTTGCAGCAACGGCCATCCCAGGGCGAGTCCGGTTGGGTCCGCCGTTGTGGGAAGCACCGGTTCAAGGGAGTCGAACGTACCGCAAGTGCCCGCGGGTTCTTGCTGCTCGAACGAATCCGCCGTCACTTCTTCGTTTACACCATCTGCTGTCCCGGCTCCATCGATGTCGGCGGCGCTGCCGTTGGTGTCTTCCGACACGCAACCGGCCAGTACGGTGAGCATCAACATCGCAGCGATGGTGCGCTTCATGGACTCGAATGGACAGGCCGCCGCTTGGCCTTTGTGGGTGCGCCGTCGTGCCGCTCAGACGCCGAATTTTCCGGCCAGCCGGCTGCCCTCGGGCCATCCCGCGCTGGTGCCTTCATCTTCCACGCCGGGACGAATGGCATCGGTGGGGCACGCGTCGAAGCAGGCGCCATCGGCGATGCACAAGTCGCGGTCCACGCGGGCGATGTCGGTGACAATTGCGGCGTCGGTGGGGCACGCGGATTCGCATCCGTTGCAGACAATGCAGTCCGCAGCCAAGACCCATGCCTTCTCGGCTTCGGGGGTGTTCTTGGCTTGCTCCTTGATGGCCGCAATGTCCAGGCCGCTTTCTTTCGGCGCCGCGGCGTCGGAGGTTGCTTCCGCGACTTCTTCGACTGCGATTTCCACTGCCTGCACGTCCAGTTCGACGCCTTCGGCTTGCACGGCGCGGCGCAACGAGTCCGTCACTTGCAGCAAATCGTCGATTTCTGGGCACAGTGCCTTGACGTCGGCGGCTTCGGGGTCGGCCACGTCAAGAGCGGCCTTCATGGTCCATGGGTCCACAATTTTGCCCGTGACGAATGCCTTGGCAAGAACAAGCTTGCCGCGCATCGTTTGCGTCATCGGGAGGTGCCCGGGATTGGGGATGGCTTGGGCGCTGGGCAGGTCCGCTCCCCAAATGAGTTGGGAGTGCTTGGCAAGGTCGTAGCCGCCGCGGGCCATGTCGGCCGCGATGTCGGCCGCTTGCACGCCGAGGGTCTTGTGGCGGCGGTAGGTAACCAGCCAGTCTTGCAGCATCAGGGCCGGGTCGCCGGCTGCCAGTTGCATGCCCAGACTGGGCGCTGGCACGGGGCCAAGGACGGGCATCTTGTACACGAATTCTGGAACAGGGGCCGGGTATGCGAAGCACATGCCCGGGTTCATGAGGTGCCGCGCGTCGCCGTTCTTCTTCAGGTTCTTCAGTTTCCGGTACCGGGTCTTGCCAAACACGCTCTTGGCTTGGGCCTGCAGCCAGACGCCGCAGTGGTAGGCGCGGCCTCCCAGTTTCTTGGCCTGCCAGAGAATCTTGGCGCTGGTGCCCCAGCCGAGGGGGTACGTTGGGCGGCGCTCGTCGTCCAGTGTGAAGATGAAGAAGTACACTTCACCGTCGCTGGTGACGTGGCCTTCCACGCTGAGTTCCTTCACGGCGACCTTGCTGGTCAGGCGCTTCAGGTAGGTTTCAACGTGCTGAAGGGGGACGTACACTTCCCCGGCAACCAAACTGGGGCCGAGGCGTTTGGCGCGAATTGGGAAGAGGCGGTTCTCCCATTCTTCCGCCGCCAGCTTGTCGTCGGCCATGGTGCCGCCGTGCCGTTCGATGCAGCGTTCCAGGCGTTCCTGGATGCCATTGTAGTCCGCCTCCGCGAAACAAATGAACGCCACGTGCTTGCCGGCGAACGGGTTCTTCTTCTGGCCGATGGCTTCGTTGCGCAGAGCAAAGAAGTCGGCGTTGTGGAACATGATGTGCTTGGGGTTGAAGCGCTCCTTAACCTCGCTGAGCAATCCTTGGAGGCTGCGCACGGAGTCCACGGAGACGACAACGGGTTTGTCTGGCTGGGCTTCTTGCACACGCAGCTTGATGCTGGTGATGATGCCGGTGCTTCCACCCAGTCCGACGTAGCCGCTGATGGTTTCGGCGTCGCGGGCCGCGAATTTCTCGCCGGACAGGTCCACACCTTCGATTTCGAGAACGTGGTCCCCGATGCGTCCGTTGCGCGTAGAGTGAATGCCGTGGCCGTCCATGGCCACAAAGCCACCAATGGTGGAGCTGTTGGCGCTGGTGGGGTGAACGGGGAGTTCCAAGCCGACTTCCAGGAGCTTTTCCTGCAAATCGCGGATGACAACGCCGGCGTCAACCCGGACGGTCATCTTGGCTTCGTTAATCTCAATCTTGGACGCCATTGGCGTCAAATCCAGCACGCAGCCGGCGCGCTTGGGCACGGCGCCACCCAGGGCGTTCGTTGCCGCCGCACGGGGCGTCATGGGGATCTTGCGCTTGAGGCAGAACTTGACCACCATGGCCACGTCATCGGCTGTCCAGCAACGGGCAACCACGTCGGCGCGGCGCTTGACGAGCAAGTCGATGATTCCGGGGGGCGAACCGATGTCCGTGGAGTACACGGCGAGGTCTGCCTCGGAGCTGAGGACGTTCTCCCGGCCCAGCCGGGCCATGAGCTGTTCGATGGTACCTTTGTCAAGGGCCATGGCGACAGGCGCGCCCACAGATGGGCCTGTTATAAGGTGTGACCCAGGGGAACTTAGTTCCGGAAGAGTCCGCCAAACAATCCCTGCTTGCTGGGGCCGTCGGGAATCTCTCCATCGAGTTCTTCCCCGAGTTGCTCCAACAGCTTGCGGCTCTTGTCGTTGAGCTTTTTCGGCACCACGACGCGCAGGCGCGCGTGGATGTCGCCGCGGCCGCTGCCTCGCAGGTGCGGCATGCCCTTGCCTTTCAGCCGCAGCCGGGTGCCGGATTCGCTGCCGGGCGGTACGTCCACCGTGACCGTTCCATCCAAGGTTTCCAACTCCAGCTTGGTGCCGAGGCTGGCCTGGGGGAAACTGATGGGGACTTCGGTCAGGAGGTCGGATCCTTCACGATGGTATGTGGGGTGGCTATCGAGGCGAATGACCACGTGAAGGTCCCCATGCGGGGCGCCTTGATCGCCCACTTCGCCACCGCCGCGCACGCGCAGCACCTGGCCGTCGTCAATGCCGGCGGGCACTTCAATTTCCACCTCGTGCTCCTTGCGCCGGTGCCCGGTGCCGCCGCACTTGCCGCAATGTTTCGTGATGCGCTGGCCCTTGCCGCCGCACGACGGGCAGGCGCTCACTTGCTGCATGACGCCAAGCATCGTTCGGCGCTGGGTCATGACTTGGCCTTGGCCGCCGCAGGTGTCGCAGGTTTCCACTTCGGTTCCAGGTTCTGCGCCGGAGCCGCTGCAGTGGTCGCAGCCCTCAAGGCGGCGATAGGAAATCGTGGCGGACGTACCGGTGAACGCCTCCTTGAGGCTGATGCGGTGCTCGATTTGCAGGTCCCTGCCTTGCTGGGGGCCACGGTTGCCGCCGCCGCCAAAAATATCCCCAAAGCCGCCGAATCCGCCGCCGAACATTTGCCGGAGGATGTCGTTCAGGTTTCCGCTGCCAAAGATGTCGTCCGCCGAATACTGCTGGTCAATGCCCGCGTGGCCGAATTGATCGTAGCGCTGGCGCTTTTCACTGTCCGAAAGGACCGCGTACGCCTCGGAAATCTCCTTGAAGGATTCCTCGGCGCTTGCATCGTCGGGGTTGCGATCAGGGTGGTACTTGATGGCCAATTTGCGGTACGCCTTCTTCAACGTGGCCGCATCGGCGCCCTTGTCCACTCCCAGGACTTCGTAGTAGTCCCGCTTCCCCGGAGTCACGGTGCCGCGCGAGTTGGAACTTCTACAAGAGGTTCACGCCCACCCTAGGAGAAAACCGGTCGACATGGCCATTTGGGGCCACGGGAATTGGCCGGATTCCACAAGGACTAATGCGGATTGAGGAGCATCTAGGTAGTTGCACACGCACTTGTTTGTGTGGGCCCCTATCACTCGGGCGAGGGACGCGACATACTCGTTCCCGCGACCAACTCTGTTGGGAGAACTGAACCGGAGGGGAAGCGTTTCGGCGCATTCCTGAGGGGAAGAACCCAAGTGACATTGTCTGCGGACAGTGGACCGGAAACGGATAGGGCGTGTCCAAAAGCCCTTGTCGCAGGGCTCAGGACACGAGCCTTCGTTGTCAACAACGCCTTTAGGCGAAGCCTCTGCTCGTCGCCCAATGCGACGCTTCCATCCCTTCAGTTTCACGCTGCTGCTTGCAGTGGCCCTGCTGGCCGCGACGGTGCAGGCCCAAGACGCTGGTGCACCGGCCCCGGACGCTGACAACAGCGTGCTGTACCTGCACTCAGATGATGGCGTGGATGGATGGCTCAACACCTTGGCTGCGGACGGAAGCGGTGCCACGTTCTGTCCGGGATCCACCACGGCCACTCCCATTGGGGCTCTGTGTCCGCAACAGGGCGCTAGCTTCACCTGGGAATTCCCTGTGGCGCCTTCCTTGCCCCACGACCTCTTGTTGGATTTGGAGGGCACTGTTGACTTTCAAATCCAATTCGGCGGCAACTGCTGCACCGTCGGCGAAACCAGTCTGACGGTGACCTTGCGCAGTGGAGCCGTGGATGTGGCAACCGCCTCGGGCGACCACCTGATGATTCCTCAACCGGTCAATGACAACACCGGTGAGCCGGGGCCCTCCAAGTTCCATGCTTCCGTGACGCCGACCGTTGACCGGATTCCGGCCGCAGATGGCATTGTCTTGGTGGTTGAAGGCACGGGCGATTGGACCCATGCCACCATGTACACAGAAGGCAATACCTGGGTTTCCTTGCCGATTGCCGGCGTGGAAGCCGGGGCCGCGGGGGAAGCCGAGGAAGAACCCGCCCAAAATGAAACCGCCGACAACGCCACCGCGGATGACCAGCCCGAGGCCAACGAAACGGACGAGGGCGCGGGCGATGAGGGAGACCATGCTGAGACTGACAGTGGGCACGAAGAAAGCCAGCCCGTGGATTCTGGAGTCGGAACGTACCAGGTCGCTGAAGACAGACTCACCTTCTACGGCATCCACTTGGTTTGGTACATCATTGGCGG
>JBFJWV010000100.1:0-5499 GCA_041623515.1 Thermoplasmatota archaeon
GCACAGGTTGCGGATGTAGGTCCCGGCTTGGCAGCCAACGCGAAACAGCACATCGCGACCGGCCACTTCGAGAACATCCAGGTAGTAGATGCGGCGCTTGCGGGCGCGGCGCTTGACGGCGGAGCGGACCGGCGGAGTTTGTTCAATGCGCCCGACGAAATTCTCTGCCACCTTGCGCACTTTGGCTTCGGGCACATCGGTGTGGAGGCGCATGACGCACACGTATTCCTTGCCGCTCGTCAGAAGGGCTTGAATGGCTTTGGTGCCGCTGCCGACACTCACGGGTAGAACGCCGGTCACCTTGGGATCCAACGTCCCGCCGTGGCCCACATGTTCGACGCCGAGGGCACTGCGCAACCAAGCGGTGACTTGGTGGCTGCTGGGCCCCGAGGGCTTGTCGAGGACCACGACGCCGGCCTCCAGCAATTCAGCAGGTGACCGGTCGGCCGGGGCTTTGCCGTGGTTCGGGTCCGTGGGAGATTGAATGCGCACGAGGCGCTTGCGTTGGCGTTCAGCCGGCAATGTTCCCGAGCGTTCCACGGCCGTGCCACTCCCAATGGGTCTTAGGCGCTTTCCAATGCCGCAATGACGGCGTCGGCCAAATCCATGGGGCCAGTTTCGGTGCTGTCGATGACCAAGTCGTAAATGGACAGGTCGTCCAAATCGATGTCGTAGTAGCGGTTGTAGCGATCCTTTTCACTGGCTTCACGAGCTTTCGTCTGCATCCGCTGGTGGGATTCCTTGCCCCCATCGCGCTCCGACAAACGACGGATTCGCTCATTGCGCTCGCACGTGACCCAGACCTTGAACGCGGGCAGGTTGTCCAAGTGCGCCATCCACCCAGCCAAGCGGCCCTCCAGGATGAGTCCGCCCTCGCGAAGCAATTCCACTTGCCGGCCGTCCAAGTTCTTGTCCACTGTGGGGTCCTCTTGACACAGCCGGCCAAAATCTGCGAGGGACATGCCCCGCTGCTCGGCGGCTTCTCGGAAGAGCTTGCCCGCGTACACGTAAGGCAAATCCAGGCGATCTCGCAGAATGTTGCACAAGGTGCTGGTGCCCGTTCCGGGGAGGCCCCCAACGGTCACCGTTTTCATTCGTGAACGTCCGGGTGGCGCGCCTTCCAGCGTTCCTTCCAGCTGACGTACTTCATGGTCTTTTGGACGAGGGCGCCGAGGGGAATGCTGAGCGTCATGTAGAGCAAAATCCAATGGGGAAACACGCTGGATTCAAGGAGGTTGACCGTGGGGTTCCAGGGTCCCGTGTACCACCAGTAATCCAACCGGGCAACGAACGAGAACAGCCACGCGAAGAGCGGGATGACCACAATCATGGTCACGGGCATGGTCTTGAGCTGTTTCTTGCTCATTTCCTGCTGCTTTTCCAGTACCATCGGCTGGACTTCTTGCAGCTTCTTCATGCGGTAGGTGTTGTTTTCCTTCCGCGCGGCGCCAAATTCCTTCTGGAAATGACGCATCATGGCTTGGCTCTTGGCGGTCTCAATCCAGTCCGTGGTGAAATGGCGCATCACGGTGGTTGCCGCCACCATGATGGTTCCGGCAATCATGATGGTCAGAACCGGAAACCGGCCTCCAAAGCCGATGATGGGGTCGAGGACGAAGCCCACCGCGTTGCCGGTGGCGTTGCGCAGGCCTTCGTTGAACAGGACCATGAAGACGGCGGCAAAGAGGAGAATGCTGCCAAAATTGGTCTTGCGACGTTCGGGTGCTGGAGCGGCAGCGTCAGCCATTAGGCAATCACCGCCAGCAATTGTTCGACGGCCGCGTCAACTGCATCATCGTGATTGTACACGGTGGCCACTGTGGCACCGGTCAGCACGCTGTATGCCGCGGCGAAGCGACGGTTTTGCTCTTGGTGCTGCGCGATGGCGTCAATGGAATCGGCATCCCGGTTGCGCGTTGCATCGCCGGCGCGGCGGGCCGCGATTTCATCATCGTCGGCTTCCACGAGCACCACGGTGTCTGGCTTCAGGGCGTCGAGCACCCAAGCGGGAAGGCCCGGCAGGTAGCCGCGCGGCGTCTTGATGGTGCAGTGGGTGTCCACCACGATGTCTCCCATAGCCGCCATCTTGGCGGCGGCGGCTTGCTGAACCTCGCGCTGGACGGCCGGCTCCAAGCTCCGCATCTCATCGCGGTGCGAAACCAGGCCCTGCTCCGATGCCACCTCGAACATGACGGAACCGTACTGAATCACAGGACGTCCGGCCTTTTCTGCGGCTGCGTCCATGACGGTCGTTTTGCCAACGCCGGGAATCCCGGTGACAATGATCGCTCCCATGTTGGGTCGGCCGACTTGGAAGGTCCTCATAAAGGACCCGACGCCGCCAGCAGATTCGGGTCCAAATGGTTTAGGACGTGGCCCAAGTGGACCCTTGAAGCCGGTGATTGAAGAAATCCAACCGGGCGTCGTCATTGTCGGGACGGCCCATGTGTCGCAGCAGAGCGTCGACGACGTTGAACGAACCCTGCGCGAGCAAGCTCCACAAAAGGTGCTGGTTGAGCTGGACCCGAAGCGGTTTGAAGCACTGCGGGACCCGGATGCCTGGCAGAAAACCGACATCATCCAGATTCTCCGCGAGAAGAAGCAGCGTCTGTTCCTGCTCCAGCTCTATCTCGCCAACATGCAGGCCCGCATGGGTCGCGAAACCGGTGTTCAGCCGGGCGGCGATATGCTGCGGGCCATCGAAGTCGCCGAGGAAATTGGTGCCGAGGTGGTCCTCATTGACCGGGATGTCAGCATCACCCTGAAGCGCGGATTTGGCGCCATGAATTTTTGGCAGCGCGCCCGCTTGTTTTGGAAGGTCTGGATGGAGCTCCTGACGCCAGCGGACAAAGACGCGCCGGACATTGATGATTTGCTGGAAACCGATGCCGTCACCGCCATGACGGAGGAATTTGCTCGCTTCGCGCCCCAAATCAAGGTGGCGCTCATTGATGAGCGGGACACCTACATGGCGAGCCACATTCGCGAGGAATCGGCGGCTTCCACGAAACTGGTGGCTGTCGTGGGTGCCGGGCACATGCCGGGAATCAAGCGAGCCCTGGCCGACGAGCATTCCATTGACCGGAGCCATCTGGACGCCCCGCCCAAAAACCGCGTCACCGTCGGCAAAATCATTGGCTACGGCCTGCCCCTGTTCATTTTGGGCGCCTTCGTCTATCTGGGCGTGACCGGCGACTTCCAGGCCTTGCGTGAAAACTTGCTGTACTGGATCATCGTCAATGGTGTTCTCAGCGCCCTTGGCGCATTGCTGGCACGGGGCCACATCGTCAGCGCATTGGTGGCATTGGTGGCGGCGCCGCTGACGAGCTTGTCGCCCGCGTTGGCCGCAGGCTGGTTTGCCGGCGCCACGGAAGCCAAGATGCACACGCCCACCGTGCGGGACTTCACGGCCATCAAGGGCATCGAAACCATGCGGGACTTCTACCGCAATGGCGTGGTTCGGATTCTGCTGGTGACGGCGTTGGCCAACCTCGGGAGCGTCGCGGGCAGTTGGCTTGGCTTTGCCAAGTTGGCCCAGACGCTCGGCACGGGGGCGCCGTAATGGCCTACAATCCGTACTTTGAAGGCGCGCCGCCCAAGCGCGGAATCCGGTTCAGCCGAACGGAAATTCAGCACCTGGCTGTGGCTGTACTGGCATTGACCGTTGGCTTTGCGTACGTGCGCGCGCCAGGTGGAGCATTTGATCTCGGGACCCCCACCCGCGCCATCATTGAGCGGCCACTGATTCTCGTGGCCTCCTTTTTGGCCGTATCAAGTGGCTTTGTTCTCCACGAACTGGCCCACAAAATCGTCGCCATTCGCTACGGGTGCTTGGCAGAGTTCCGCGCTCAAATGGGCGGTCTCGGCATCTCGGTGGCCATCGCCATGTTGGCGAAGATTCTCTTTGCCGCACCGGGCGCCGTGCACATCTTGGGCCGCGTGGACAACCGAGAAAACGGAATCATCAGCATCGTTGGGCCCGCCACGAACTTCGCGATTGCTTTGATTCTCTACCCGTTCACGTTGTTCTTCGTTGACGCCAACGCGGACCTCCCCATGGTGATTGGCACCGTTGCCAGCGTGAATGCGTTGCTCGCCGTGTTCAACTTGATTCCGGCAGGCCCCCTCGATGGCCGCAAAGTGAAGGCTTGGAGCACGCCCATTTGGGCCGCCAGCTTCATCGCCAGCATCGTGCTGTTCATCCTGACGTTCTTTCAAGTCGTCGCGGTGTGAAGAGGAAAAAGTAGCCCCGTGCGGATTCGAACCGCAGTCCCAGGAACCAGAATCCCAGATGATGGACCACTACACTACGGGGCTGTGCGGATGCAATGGGCCGAGTCGGATTCGAACCGACGATCCTCGCCGTGTAAAGGCGATGTCATAACCAGCTAGACCACCGGCCCGGATTGAATCGAACCAAACAGCCAAACTGCTGGCCCGGCCAGTCGCCGCCGACTTGGGCTCCGTACATAATCGCTCTGTTCCAAGAGGCTGCCAATTCCCAACTTTCACCGAAACCCAATAAAGCGCTCTCCGGGTATGGCCGGTCAACGGGTTGGTCGGGCGGCGCACGGTCCGGAACCCGAGGTCTTTGCTGATGGAACTCCTGCTTCTAGTCCTCGCTGCGTTCGCCGCTGCCATTGTCGCCCCGGCGCTTCACCGACGTGCTGCCGGTGCGTTGCCATATCTGCTCGCCGCAGTGCCCCTGGCCATTGCCGGGTGGCTTGGGGTCCATCTCGATTCCGTCAGTCACGGCGGCGTGGTCAGCCTGCAATTCGCGTGGTTGCCGCAATTGGGCATCCAAATGGCTCTGCGGCTCGATGGTCTCAGCTTGCTGTTCGGCCTCCTCATCACCGTGATTGGGGCCCTGGTCACCATCTACGCGGGGTCCTACCTCCACGGTGCCAAGGACTTGGGCCGCTTCTACCTCTACCTGTATGTCTTCATGGGAGCCATGCTCGGCTTGGTCCTGGCGGATGACTTGCTGACATTGTTCATCTTCTGGGAGTTGACAAGCATCAGCAGTTTCTTCCTCATCGGGTACCACACGGAAGAGGCAAACAGCCGCCGACGGGCCTTGCAAGCGTTGTTTGTGACCGGAGGAGGCGGCTTGGCCTTGCTCGCAGGTTTGATCCTGCTGGCCATTGCAACGGGGGAGACCACCCTATCCGGCGTCAATGCAGCCGGGTCCATCGCGAGTTTGCCCTTGGCGACACCCATTCTGCTGCTCATCCTTCTTGGCGCATTCACCAAATCGGCGCAGTTTCCCTTCCATTTCTGGTTGCCCGGCGCCATGGTTGCTCCATCGCCTGTCAGTGCCTATCTCCACTCGGCCACGATGGTCAAGGCGGGCGTCTACCTGTTGGCGCGGCTCCATCCAGCGCTGGCCGACCTGGCCCTCTGGACGCCGCTGGTTGCCAGCGTTGGCTTCATCACCCTGGCCGTGGGCACCGTGCTGGCGCTGCGGCAGACGGATTTGAAACTCATTCTCGCATACAC
>JBFJWV010000101.1:0-5453 GCA_041623515.1 Thermoplasmatota archaeon
GCACTTGATGGCGGCCAATGCATTCAGCGTGGATGGTGAGCACGTGGTGATCGATGGTGCGTGCCAAAACACGGTGGCGATGCTGGCGGAGAACGGATTCGTGCCCGTCCCGGTGGATACAAGCGAGTTTCGCAAGGCGGGCGGTAGCGTCTACTGCATGAAGCAAGTGGTCTGGTAGAACCGCTTAACTGGGGTCCGTTTGATGGGCCGGCGGTGGTTATGCAATGCGACGCGTGACGGCAGTGGCACTCCTGATGATGATGGCGGCAACCTTGCCCGGCGCGCAAGGGCACGGGGAGCGCTACACGGAATTTCCTCCGGGCATCAAGACGGTGCCCGAATACCGGGAAACCGGGCCGTACTTCGTGACCTGCAAAGACGACACGCCGGCGCGGCTGGCCGACGCAAGCTATGCACTGCGGATTCGTGAGTTGCTGCGATGGAATGAATGCCAAGACAACGGCTACGAGCACTTGCAGGCCGCCGTGGATGCGGTCCCGGCCCGGGGCTGGCGAATCTTCATGCAGCCCGGCCTCTACTTGGAAGAACCGAGCGTCGAAGCATGGGAAAATCCCCCTCCGGGGTGCGAAGGCCTCAGCGAAACCAAGCAGTTGGATTCCTACGACCAGCACATCCAATGCCCCCACGCCCACAACACCGTGGCAATCCTCGGTGACCGGGATGGCGATCGCATTTGCGGAACCAGTGACGAAGAAGTCCTTTGTGACTTGCAAATCGAAGGCACCGGGGTGTCCCGGGAAGATGTCATCGTGGATGCCCAGTGGAGGCACCTGAACGCCATCCGCGTCGACCGCGCCGACGGCTTCTACGTCAAACACATTACGGCGCAGCGCACGGACTTCAACGCCATCTACATCTTGGAAACCGACGGGTTCGTCATCGATGACGTCCTGACACGGTGGAACTACGAGTACGGCTTCCTGACGTTCGCCGTGGACCACGGACTCTACACCGACTGCGAATCGTACGGCAACGGCGACAGCGGCATCTATCCAGGCAGCGCCTCGGACCTGAAGGGCGTGCGGCACAGCATTGAGATTCGCTTCTGCGACAGCCACCACAACCTCCTCGGCTACAGCGGCACCGCAGGCAACAGCGTCTGGGCGCACCACAACGTGTTCCACCACAACACCGCCGGCGTGGCCATGGACAGCCTGTTTCCGGACCACCCGGGGTTGCCCCAAGACAGTGCGCGCTTTGAGAAAAACTGGATTTTCTCCAACAACGAGAACTACCACAACAACTGGCTGCCCGGTGGCCCATGCCACAACCCGCTTCCGGAGCGCGGCATCGAAAACGGCACCGTGTGCCCCGTGGTTCCCGTGCCCGTCGGCACCGGTTTCTTGATTGCCGGTGGCAACAGCAACCGCTTCATTGACAACCACATCTGGGACAACTGGCGCACCGGCGGCATGCTGTTTGGTGTGCCGGCGTTCTTCCGTGGTGAACATGGTGGCTTCGATGTTCTCTGCGCCGTGGGAGCCGACAGTCCCGAATCGTTTGCGTCGTGCTTTGCCGACGCGGACCCGCAAGATTTGGCCGGCGATGCCGGGACGCAATTCGACACCAGCCACGACAATTGGTTCGTGGACAACACGCTGGGCGTGGCGCCCGATTTTGCCTCCAGCCCCCAAAGCGGCGCCCTGGTGAGCATGAACTGGCCGTTTTCGGACGGCCAGATTGTACCCAATGGCCGGGATTGGTGGTGGGACGAGGCCGGCCAAGGAAACTGCTGGCAAGGCAATCAATACGGTCCCGAAGGCGAACGCATTGACATCACGGACCCGCAGGCGCGCCAACCCATCTGCGGCGAACACGCGCCGGCGGACACGTGGCGTCCGCCCCATGCCCGGTTGGCCACCATTGTTCCTTGCGATGAGCACAGCGAACCGGAGAACACCCATCCCGAGGGTTGCGATTGGATGAACGACCCGGAGGCGCCGTGATGCGCGTCAAGGCCGGGTTGGTTCTGGCGTTCTTGCTCATTTCTTCGGCTTCCGCCCAAGCCTCCGAGGGATCCCTTGCGGATCGAGCGGGGGATGCAGCGGACCCGTTCGATATCCGCGCCGTCGAGTGGCGCCATGCCTCATCGGCTCGGGTGGCCGTGCAACTGGCCGCCGCCCCCCATGCCGAGGGCGGCTACACGGCGGTGCTCTTCGCGGGCATGGTTGGCTCCGCCGAGCCGACGCGCTGGTATGTTCTGCATTCAGGTCCCGGTGGCAATCGCGCACTGGCCGGGCACACGGGTGAAGACGCCGGCGGCAACGCCTCACGCAACGATGACGGCGTGACTTGGCGCTTTTCGGGCGACGACGCAGGAGGCAGCGATTGCACATTTGCCGTCGCGCGCAGCGTGACGTACGAAACGTCGGGGCAAGTGGTCCACGACGTGGCCGGCTGGAGCGACGCGGCCATCGAGGAGGCCTGGGATGCCGGGCGCGCTTGCGTGGACGGGCCTCCGCCGGATGCCCATCTGGATGCCGTGGACCCGGAATCGGCGGGCGTGCCGGCGCCGGGAATCGCCGTCGTCGCGGCCGCGCTGTGGCTGGCGCGCCGAACCCAATCCTGATAGCCAAGCAAGGGGCTTGCCGGTTGTGCTGCATGCAACGGGGCTGAGCAAGAGCTACGGCGCCACACAGGCCCTGGACGGGCTTGAGATGTCCGTGGAGCCGGGGCAAATCATCGGCCTCGTTGGCAACAACGGTGCGGGAAAAACCACCACCATCAAGCTCCTCACGGGGCTCATTGAGCCCACGGCAGGAACGGTGCGACTGGATGGGGCAAATCCCCTCGATGCCCCCGTGCGCCAGCGCATCGGTTACCTTCCGGAAGATTCGCCCTTGTACGATGACTTGACGCCGCGCCAGTACATTGCGTACTTTGGCCGCATCTACGGCGTCACGGACTTCAAGCAACGGGGCGAGGCCTTGTTTGACACGCTGAAGCTCAAGGAGGACTTCCGGTCGCGACCATGCGGGCAATTGAGCAAGGGCAACCAGCGCAAAGTTGCCCTCGTGCGGACCTTGCTCCATGACCCCGATGTGCTGGTGCTTGACGAGCCCCGCAGTGGTTTGGACCCGGCGACGCAGGCCCTGGTGGACAGCCACATTCTGGCATTGCGCCAGGAAGGCAAGGCGGTGGTGCTGAGCGCTCACGACTTGGACCAAGTGGAGTTGCTCTGCGACCGCATTGTGGTCCTGCACGAAGGGAAAGTGGTCGCCAATGATACGCTGGATGGATTGCGCAAGCATCTGGGCAGCCGCAGCATTGAGATTCACGCCACCGCCCCCATGCAGGGCAGCGTTCAGGACGGCAACTTGCACGTGGTGACGGCACCGGATTGGACCGCGGCCAAAGCCATCATGGACGACGCCCAGGCAGCTGGCATCGATATCCACGACGTGCGCACGGCGGTGCCCCGCCTCCGTGACATCCTCGAGGCCTTGGTGCCATGATTGAGGCGCGCCGGTTTCTGGGTCGCCTGCCACCGCGGGCTTGGGGGGGCATTCTGCTGGCGGCCATTGTGCTCGGCGGTGGCGTGCAATTGGCCGACATCGAGCCGGGCCTCCCCAGTGATGGGCTGTACTTGGTTCGCGTGGACCCTGGAAGCCCCTTCGAGCCCGCGCTGGATGACCCCCGGCTTCGCGTCGGCGAACCGGCCGACGTCCGCTTCGCCGATGTTCTCTATGTGAAGGACACGGACCGTGGCGCGGCGGTGCAAACCATCGTCCACGACCGGGTCCGCGCGCACAACGAGCGCCTCCTCGAGAACGAGGTGGACACCGCCGCTGCTTTCCCGGTCCGCATCGATGCGTTCTACCTGTCGCGCGATGTGCTGGCGGCGCAGGCCGCGCAGGAACCCACCGAGCCCGGCGGCGACGCAGGCGGGGGCGCCTCGGACCCCTCCGACGGATCTTCGGGAAGCAGCGGTGGCTCCGAGGGGCCCACGCCCACGGAACGGGAGCCGGCCGCCGAAGCGGCGACGGCGCAACCCGACATCCGACCCCGCGACCTGGAGCCTCCTTTCCCCGCCCGCAGCCTCCTGCTGACGTTTGCGTACGTCATTCCCGCTGGATTCTTGCTGCAACTGCACGGAGCCAATGTGCACTCCGAACGCACTCAAGGCCGCGCACGCATCCTTCTTTCCACGCCGCTTTCGCCCGCGCGCCTGCTGTGGCAAAAAGCGGCGCCCTTTGCGCTCATGTTGCTGCTGGTCAACGTGGTCGTCACGCTGCTCTTGGGTGCCGGTTGGTATGGATTCGCCGCCGCCGGCGTCGTGTTGGTCCTGATGCTATCCATGACCACGTTCATGGCCCTGTGGGCACGCAATCCCCGCGAGCTGGGCATGCTGCAAGTGGGCTCCACCACCATGCTCAACGTGTTCCTGTTTCTCCCTGCCATGTTTCCCAGCTTGCCGCCCGTGGCATACCTGAGTCCCATGCACGTGGTTGCCCAAGGCATGGCCGGCGCGTCCATTCCGTTTGCCGCATTTGCCTATGCGGTCATGCCAACGCTCCTGGCCGCCACCGCCCTCGGTGCCCTCGCGGTTGCCTTTGCCTGCGAGGAATTGTGGCTCGGCAGCGGACCTCGTATCCGCCGCGCCGTCGAACGGGCGAGCCCGGGATGGCGCGCGCTGCCCGCGGGCATCCTTGTCGTTCCCTTTGTGTTCGTTTTGCAACTGACCATCATCGTTTCGCTGGCGGTGCTTGGGCTGAACGTGGCCCTCTGGTTTGCCTTGCCAGCCAGTGTCCTCACGGAGGAATTGGCCAAATCCCTGGCCGCAAGGGGCCGCTCCTGGCGCACCGGTGCCCTCGTGGGTGCGGGCTTTTTCATTGGCGAAAAAACCGCTCTCCTGCTGACGCTCGTTGGCTTTCGTGACCTGCCGTACGGGCAGGAAGCGCTCGCGTTGCTGGGCAGTGGCGGTGGTTGGCTCATGCTCGCCGCGCCTCTGCTGCTGCACGTGGCGACGGGCCTGCTCGTGACCCGGCGGCGATGGGGCTTGCCCGCTGCCGCGGTGCTTCACTTTGTGTATGACCAAATCATCATCCAGGTGGGCACATGAAGGGGGGCGTCGCGTTGGCCATTGCTCGCAAGGACTTGCGCGACATCCTACGGGAAAAAACCCTGGTTGTGGCGTTCGTGGTGCAGTTGTTCATCGCTGGCTTCAGCGCCTTGCTCCTGACGGGCTTGCTTGCCTTGAGCAACGCCGAAGGGGGCATTGATCCCTCGGAACCCATCGCGTACGTGGGCGACGGTGGCGCCGTCCGCTTCATGGATGGCCTCTGGGTGCAACAATTGAGCGCCGACGAAGCCTGGCATCGATTCGATGATGGCCGCGTGGCCGCCATTGTCTTCGAAGAATCGGGCGACGTGCAAACCATCACCGTGGTCTTTGCCAACGGCGAATTGCAAACCAGTCTCATTGTCGCCGC
>JBFJWV010000102.1:0-5425 GCA_041623515.1 Thermoplasmatota archaeon
CGACCTGGCCCGCCCCGTCAGTGAAATGGCGGCCGCCGTCAAGTCCGAGGGCTACGTGAACGAAGTCAGCGCCGCCCTCATTGGCTCCTGCACCAACAGCAGCTACGAAGACATGGTGCGCAGCGTCGACGTGGCCGAGCAAGCCATGGCCCACGGCGGCAAGGCCGTGACGCCCCTGCTGATTACGCCCGGCTCCGAACAAGTTCACTTGACCATCCAGCGCGACGGCATCATGGACCGCCTCAACGCAGTCGGTGCCACGGTGCTCGCCAACGCTTGCGGCCCCTGCATCGGTCAATGGGACCGCCCCGCCAGCGCCAACGACCACGCCAACACCATTGTTTCCAGCTACAACCGCAACTTCCCGAAGCGCAACGACGGCAGCGCCCACACGCTCTCGTTCATTGGCAGCCCAGAAATTGTCATGGCGTACAGCCTGGCAGGCAAGCTCAGCTTCAACCCCCTCGAGGATGAAATCGAGGTTGACGGAAAGCGGTTCAAGTTGGACCCGCCCGCCCCGGCACCGGAAGTCCCCGAAGGCGGCTTCGTTCCCGACCCCCACGGATACATCGCCCCCCCGGCCGGCGACAGCGACGTGGACGTTGTGGTTGCACCGGACAGCGAGCGCCTGCAACTCCTGTCGCCCTTCCCGGCACGGGACCCCAGTCAACTGCAAAACATGCCGCTGCTGTTGAAGGCCAAGGGCAAATGCACCACGGACCACATCAGCCAAGCCGGCCCCTGGCTCCGCTTCCGCGGTCACCTGGACAACATCAGCGACAACTGCTACATTGGCGCCAACAGCGCATTCCACGACCACGTGGGTGGGCGCGTCGATGAAGTGGACGGTCAAGTCAAGATGTACCCGGAGATTGCGCGCCGCTACAAGGCGGAAGGCATCACCTGGTGCGTGGTGGGCGACGAAAACTTTGGCGAAGGCAGCAGCCGCGAACACGCCGCCATGGAGCCCCGGCACCTCGGTTGCGGGATGATCATCACGCGAAGCTTTGCCCGCATCCACGAAACCAACCTCAAGAAACAAGGCATCTTGCCATTGACCTTCGTGGACCCTGCCGACTACGAGAAGATTCGTGAGGACGACCGCATCAGCGTGGACATCGACGACCTGAAGCCCGGTCAAAACGTGGTTGTCACGCTCAAGCACATTGGCGGCACCGAAGAGTCGTTCGAGGCCAAGCACACGCTCAACGAGGATCAAGTCAAGTGGTTCTGGGCCGGCAGTGCCCTGAACCTGCTGCGTGGCGCGTAACATGGACGGACCCTTTCCCATCCTGGCCACCCAGGACCTGGATGCGTCGGCGGCATTCTACGTGGATTCGCTTGGCTGCACATTGCAACACCAAGACGCCATGGTTGCCTACTTGACGCGTGATGGGAGCCCCATTCTCTTGAGCAAGTCCGATGCCGAGTCGCCGCCGCATACGGTGGCTGGATTCATCGTGCCCAACATCCACGCCGCCGTGGCCGACCTGCGCGGCCGGGGAGTCACGTTCGATGACTTTGGCATGCCCAGTGACGACCAAGTGGTTACATTGGGCGACGCGCAGCTGACCTGGTTCCGAGACCCTTCGGGAAACATCCTTTCGCTCACCCAGTGGGACCGTTAGCGGCCGTTTGGCACCCGCCCAAGGCACCATATAGGATGGTTTCTCGGCCCCGGGCATGAGCATCAAGGAAGGGGACCGCGTCAGCGTCCACTACACTGGCAAACTCCCCGACGGGCAAATCTTCGACAGCAGCGAGGGCAAGGACCCCCTGACCTTCACGGTTGGAAGCGGCGAACTGATTCCCGGTTTCGACCGCGGTGTGCTCGGCAAGGCCGTTGGCGACAAGACCGAAGTGGAATGCCCCCCCGCCGAAGCGTACGGTGAACACGACCCCGCCCGCATCATGGAACTTCCCCGCGAACGCCTGCAAGGTGTTGACCCCGAAGTGGGCCAATTCTTGGGCCTCGAAGACGACCAAGGCAACCCCCACCAGGCGACCATCACGGCCGTGACCGACGAAACCGTCACCCTGGATTTCAATCACTTCTTGGCCGGCAAGACCCTGATTTTCGACATTGAAGTGGTTGGCGTCGAAGATTAAACGCGCCGGCAACACTGGCCCGGCGTGAAGGTTCTCTGCGTCGGCCAGAACTACGCCAAACACCTCGCCGAGGTTCCCGGCACCCCTGCGGCCGATCGGCCCACATGGTTTTGGAAGCCGGACTCTGCGGTGATTCACCAAGGCGAGCCCATCCGCTTGCCGACGGATATCGGAGCGATTCACCATGAAGTGGAGCTCGCCGTCCGCTTGGACCGTACGGGCACGCCGGATGCGTTCACCATCGCCATTGACATCACGGCCCGCGACATGCAGAATGCGGACAAGAAGGCCGGACGGCCGTGGCAGCAAGCCAAGGGCTACGACACCTTCCTGCCATTGGGCCCGTGGATTCCGCTGACGGGATTCGACCTGCAGGACTTGACGTTGCGGTTGACGGTCAATGGAGACGTGCGGCAAGAGGGCTCCACGTCCGAGATGATTTGGCCCGTTGAAGCGTTGCTCAAGCATGCAGCCACGTGGACCCGGCTCAACCAGGATGACATCCTGCTGACTGGAACCCCGCACGGCGTTTCGGCCTTGGAGCCTGGCGACCACGTGGTCGCGGAAGTCGTGGGCGTGGTCTCCGCCGCCTGGGACGTTCAAGCGCGCTAAGCCGCCAAGGTCAGCGCCTTGCGGGCGCCGGGAGTGGGCCGCAGTGAGCCGGCCTCCAAGAGTCCTGCTTGGCGCAGGCGGCGCACATGGTGGCTGGCCGTGGATTTGGCAACTCCCAGCTGGGCGGCCACCTCGCTGACGGTGGTTTCCGGGTGGCCGAGAATGTGGCGCAACACGCGCGCGGCGCCTTGCGTCTTGAGCACCGGTACTGCGGCCATGATGCGGTGGTCCGCGATGCCCTTGGGGAAGAAACAGGTGTGGCCCCCGTTGGATTGACTCACAACGTAGCCGCCTTGTTGCAACTTGCGCAAATGATGCTCGACGACGCCCCGTCCTTTGCCCACTTCGCGGATGAGCCCTTGGTAGTGAATGCCAGGTTGGGCTTGCACGGTTTCGAAGATGCCGGAGCGAACGGGATGCTCAAGCAGCTGGTCGGAGCTGAGCCGGGAAAACAAGCCCATGAACCCGGCGCTCTTGATGACCGGCCAGAGCCAGTAAGCGGCACCGACGAGGAAGGCCACAAAGGTCACGCCCGCGGCTGCCTGCGGGGACGGGGCAATCCAAACTCCATTGCGGCCGGTTTCAATCTCCGGGGCTGCTGCGGCATCCGGGCGCATGGCGCCCGCGCCCCCCTCGAGCACGGAGGAGGACCTTGTGGTTCCTTCACGTTCGCTGCGCAGTTCAGAAATCAAATGGCCGTCGCTGTTGAAGACATAGGACTGCCGCAGGGCCTTGACTTCGCCCGGCGTGCCCGTGATGACGTCCGCGTCGGTCGTGGCATCGAAGTCGTGGTGCACATCCAGGGCAACGACTTCATCGCCCCAGCAGAACAATTGGCAAGTGTAGTCGAATCCGTAGCGGTTGGGCACCAGGCCGGTGCCTTGCTCAAAGCGCTTGAACGCATCCGCAAGGTCCGGGACGACGTCCGGAATCCGATCGCGCGTGGTGACCGTGAAATCCAAATTGAAGACGTTGAACGCGCCAGACCCATCGCCATAGTATTCGTCCGGGCCCGTCACTTGTTGAACAATCTCTTCCGGTGTGCCGGGCTTGGCGATGCGGCGTTCGGCCTCCACGTCCAAAGCGCCCCCCTCCTCGGACCACATGCGGAAAGTCCAGTGGTGGATGAAGTGGCTGTCATCTTCGTTGTTCCAGCCCTTGGCAATGACGGCGCGGGCATCCGGGTTCTCCTCCATGTAATTGCGCAGATCATCAAAGAGAGGGTCCGCCATGGCGCCGCTGAACGCCTCGGACAGCTTGAACGGATGATCAATGCCGGTGTCATCCACGCTGATGACGGTGGGGGGCACCAAATCCACGGGAGTCAACGGGGGCGGCAACGGCCCCTCCGGTTCGCCCCAGGCCTCCGCGCCGGGTTTGAAGTGCTGCAACACGCCGCCTGCTTCCAGGTTGAACTCGAACTCCATGTTGTCGGACCCAATGGCGATTTCCATGACGAATCCAGTCACCGTCATTTCCATGGCCACGGGGTACGGAATGGCGGGGTTGTACCACAGCCGCGTTTCGCCGTAGGCGTTGTTGGCTTGGAATCCGATGGTGGGGATTCCATTGATGGAGCGGCTTTCGAACGCCCGGAATTGGGTGACGTCGTCGCCTTCGTCATCCAGGACGCATTCACCATGAACCGGCACGGGACCCGACAGGTCAACGGGGCCTTCGTGCATGGCCGTGAAGAAGCCGCAGGGACCCGGATTGTCTCCATAGAAAATCCAGTGACCCGTGACATTGACCTCGGTTTCCGTCTGAAACAACGGACCCGCATAGATGAAGCCGCCACCGGCCAATGGGATGCGCCCGGCGCCGTTCCAACTCTCCGTCGCATTGTAGTCAATTTTTTCCGCAACGACCCGGCGCGTCGTGTGGTCAATGAAGACCGCCTCCGGGCCCAATGGGTTGGATAGGGTTTGCACGTGGTGCGGCTGCCCCTTGTCATCGTAGACAATGGCGGCTTCCTCCCAAGTGAAGGCCATGATATCTTGGCCGGCCTCCACCTCATCGCCTTCGTGCCAAACGTAGTCCATGACGTACGACCATTCGTCGCCTTCTTGCAACGCCGGCAGTTGCATGGTTTCCGGGATGGAATTGTCGGAACCTGCGGCCGACACAAAGCCAACGCCGCTGCCGAACAGCAGCAGGGACAAGAAGGTCACAAGGGCGGCTTTGGGCAAACGCTGGGCAAGGTCCATGGTATGCACGTTCCGGGGCCCCTTAAGAGGCGACTGGGGCAAGCATCGAACTCCTGTCGCCACCGGGGGCAATCATCGAACCCCTTCAGGCGGCCAAAACGGTTGTTGTCAGCTAATTGTGGCCGGTTTGCTTGCGGGGTTCGAGTGCCGCATCCACTTCTTCCTTGCTCAAACCGGACATTTCGTACGCCAATTCACGCACGGTTCGACCGGTCTTGAATGAGGTTTTGGCAATCTCCGCCGCCTTGTCGTAGCCGATGAGGGGATTGAGGGCGGTTGCCATGCTCATGGACTTCTCCACGTACGCTTCGGCCGTGGCTTCGTTGGCCGTGAGGCCGTCCAGGCACTTGTCGACGAAAACACGGGATACGTTGCCCAATAGGCGGATGGATTCCAATGCGTTGTGGGCCATCATCGGGCACATGACATTGAGGTCAAGCTGACCCCATTGGCCGCCGGTTCGCACGGCCACGTTGTTGCCCGTGACGTGGGCCCCA
>JBFJWV010000103.1:0-5420 GCA_041623515.1 Thermoplasmatota archaeon
CAGACGGTAATATAGGCCGGGCATTGCCCGGCCTTTTTTGTTGCGCGGCTGTGTCCAGGCCCGATAGCCGATCGCCAGCCTGGGCCGGGAATCAGTCCATCTTCACCAGATAACGGCCCCGCACCTGCGCGGCCATCAGCCGTTCGCAGGCCTGCGGCACCTCGCCCAGGCTGATCTCGCCGGCCACCAGGCGCTCCGGGTCAGGCAGGCGCCAGTCATCGAAGATCATCTGCCAGGCTGCCAGGCGCAGCGCATGGGGGATGTCCACGGAATGAATGCCCAGCAGGTTGATCCCGCGCAGGATGAAAGGCATGACCGTGGTATTGAGCTTGAAGGACGAGGCCAGGCCGATGCTCGCGACATTGCCGTGCGGATGGGTGGTGGCGAGCAGCCACGCCAGCATGTCGCCGCCCAGATTGTCCACGGCGCCTCCCCACTGGGTGCGCATCAGCGCGCCTTCCGGCTTGCCGCAGTCCCGGGCATTGACGATCTCCGACGCGCCCAGCTCACGCAGATAGTCGCCTGCGTCGGTCTTGGAGGTGATGGCATGGGCGGCATAGCCGGCCCGGGACAGCAGCGCGATAGCGATCGAACCCACCCCGCCGGTGGCGCCGCTGACCGCGATCGGCCCCTGGTCGGGCCGTTGTTCGTTGCGCTGCAGCTTGATCAGGGCGAGCGCGGCGGTGAAGCCGGCGGTGCCGTAGATCATGGCCTCGCGGGGGGAGAAGCCATCCGGCAGTGGCACACAGAAATCCGCCGGCAGCTGGGCCTCCTGGGCCAGTCCGCCGTTGAATTTCTCGCCGATGTTGGCGCCGCAGATGAGGACCCTGTCGCCGGGCTGGTAGCGGGAGTCCGCGGATTCCAGCACCTCACCGGCCAGGTCGATGCCGGCGGTGCAGGGCAGGCTGCGCATGATCGGGCTACCGATTCCATGGCGCTTGCCAGTTCTTCCAGCGCCCTGATGCGGTTGGCTGAAGGCCGCATGGCTTTGGAGTGGAGAACGCACAAGGTGCCCACCACATCCCCCGTGGGCGCACGCACCGGAGTTCCCGCGTAGAAGCGAATCTTCGATTGGCCTTTGACCAACTCGTAATCCTTGAAGCGCTCGTCCAAGGGCGCGTCTTCCACCACGAGCGTCTCGCCGCTGTCAACGGCCGCCAAGCAAAACGATCCTTCAACGGAGGCGCCGTGGGCATCCAGGCCTTCATGCGCCTTGAAGAACAAGCGGTCTTTGGCCACAATGGAAAACAATCCCACGTCGGCCTGCAAGACATTGGCCGCGATGCGTGCCAAGCGGTTCATGGCCGCCGACTGGGTTGAGTCCAAGAGCCCCAAGCGTGCTAGAAATGCGTCCTCCGCATGGTGGACGTCTTCGATTTTCTGCGCCACGCTATCTGTTGCGCTTTGAGCGCCTAAGAAACGCGCGACAGGGCCGAATCTCCCCTCACCCCCTGAGCCATCGCAAAACCCATCTGCCTGCGGCTGGATGGTCTGGTGGTGACAGCGTATGGTCCGGTTGCGTGAAGACCAGAAGCCGCCGGGGGACCCCGCCAAAACGCCCTTCGTGGACTTGGTGGCGTACCTCGGCAGGCCCCATGTCATGGACATCTTGTTTCATGCCGGGCCCGGCGCCGACGGGCCCATTCGCTTCAACGACCTCATGGCGCAATCGGGCGTGCCGCGCAACACCCTGGTCAATCGCCTCAAAGAACTGGTGGCCGCAGGATTTCTCGAACGGCACGAATACGATGAGAATCCTCCCCGCGTGGAGTATGAGGTCACGGAGAAAACGGTGGACTTGATTCCGGCGTTCAAGGCGCTGCATGCGTGGTGCGATGCCCATTTCTTGCATCCTCCCACGGTGCCGTTGGAACCAAGCCCTTAGCGGCGGGACTCGGCGGAATCGTGGTTGCCTTGCTCGATGGAGCGCAGCATGCCGGTGCTGGTCAGCGACAGAATCGAAGCGCCTTGCAGAGCCATTGCCAAGAGCGTGCCAAAATGGGTCATGGATTGCAATGGCTTGCTTCCCATCATAAGGCGTCAAGTCCCGCGTGCGGGACTGGCAACGCGGGTCAGGAAGCCAAATTCAAGACGTCGTGGACCAGTTTTTGGATGCCTGCGAACACTTGCGAGGGTCGCGCTTGGCCGTCCATGTAAGCCGGGGTGGACACCACGCGATGATGGGCATCCACGATGGCGTTCTCCACGGGACAGGCCACATGAGACGCCCCCAGCGCTTCCATGGTGGCGGCCACCGGGTCGTCGTCGGCCCCCACGGTGAGATGGACTCCGGCGTGGCCAAGGACCGTCGCGCCCACCGACGCGGGCGTGATGCAAATGAAGCCGATTGGCTTGCCGGCGGCTTGCATGGATTCGACCGCCTTGCGAACGAACGGATCCACCGTCGCATCTTCACCCGCGGATGCAAAGTCGGAGAAGTTCTTCGCGCCGCCCGTCCCTCCAGGAAAAATGAGCGCATCGTAACGGGCCGCCGCAAAGTCATGCAGGGGCTTGATGTCGCCGCGTGCGATGCGCGCCGCTTCGACCAGCACGTTGCGCGACTCGTCCGTGGGCTTTCCCGTCAAGTGGTTGATGACATCGGCTTGGGGTTTGTCGGGTGCAAAGCATTGGAACGTGGCGCCCGCTTGGTCCAACGCCAACAGGGTGAACACGGCTTCGCGCACCTCCGCCCCGTCGCGATGCCCGCAACCGGCCAGAACAACGGCAACGCGTGGAGCGCTCATGGTCAGCCCATGGGCTGGGGAGGCGATGAATCTTGGGATGGATGGGTTGGGTGCCGAACTTAGGCGTCCATGTTGGCAACGATGGCGTCGCCAAACTCGGAGCACTTCAGCAGCGTGGCTCCGTCCATCATGCGCTCGAAGTCGTAGGTCACCGTCTTGTTGATGATGCTCTTGGCCAGGCCCTTCTGGATCAGGTCGGCGGCTTCGAACCAGCCCATGTGTTGCAGCATCATGACGCCGCTGAGGATGACCGAGCCCGGGTTGACCTTGTCTTGTCCGGCGTACTTGGGCGCCGTGCCGTGGGTCGCCTCGAAAATGGCGTGGCCGGTGGTGTAGTTGATGTTGGCGCCGGGCGCGATGCCAATGCCACCGACGCAGGCCGCCAGCGCGTCGCTGAGGTAGTCGCCGTTCAGGTTCATGGTGGCCACCACGCCGTATTCGTCGGGGCGCGTCAGAATCTGTTGGAGCATGGCGTCCGCAATGACGTCCTTGACCGTGATCGTGTTGCCGGTCTTCGGGTTCTTGAAGGTGCACCAGGGGCCACCGTCGAGCTCGACGGCGCCGAACTCTTGCTTTGCCAATTCGTAGCCCCAGTCGCGGAAGCCACCTTCGGTGAACTTCATGATGTTGCCTTTGTGGACCAAGGTGACGCTGTCACGGTCGTGGTCAATGGCGTACTGGAAGGCGGCGCGGACCAGGCGCTTGGTGCCTTCCTCGGAAATGGGCTTGATGCCGAGGCCGCTGGTTTCAGGGAACCGGATCTTGTTGACGCCCATTTCGTCGCGCAGGAAAGTCATGAGCTTCTTTTGCTCGGGGGTGCCGGCGGCGAATTCAACGCCGGCGTAGATGTCTTCGCTGTTCTCACGGAAGATGACCCAGTCATGGCGCTCGGGGCCGTGAACCGGCGTGGGGACGCCCGCGTAGTACTTCACGGGCCGCAGGCACGTGTACAGGTCGAGGACTTGCCGGAGCGCGACATTGAGGCTGCGGATGCCGCCGCCAACCGGAGTGGTCAGCGGGCCTTTGATGGCGATGTGGTATTCACGGATGGCGTCGAGGGTCGCTTCGGGCAGCCACTCCTCGGTCGTGGTGAACGCCTTCTCACCGGCCAGGACTTCCATCCAGGCGATGCTGCGTTCGCCACCGTATGCCTTGGCAACGGCTGCGTCGAACACCTTGCGGCTTGCGGCCCAAATGTCGGGGCCGGTTCCGTCGCCCTCAATGAACGGAATGATGGGGTGGTCGGGGACCACCAGTGCGCCGCCTTCGGCGACGGTGATCGGTTGGCCGTTTTCCGGGACGGTGGGTGTCCAGGTCATTGGGCTTCGCGGACCTGGCGCCATTCATAACCGTATGGGGAACATCTCTCCTTACAAACATGGCCCGCCTGGCCGGTGCGTGCGCGTGCGATTGGCGTTGGGGGCCCTCTCGAACAAGCACTTCGACAACGCGCTGTTCCCTCTGCGCACGCCGCACGAAGAATACCTGCCCCGTTACGCGGAACGCATGGACGCCCTCGAACTGGATATCATGCGCGGCCGCAGGGATATCCCGGAGGACGTGGCGCGCTGGGTGGAGCAGGCGCCCGACGGTTTCGTGTTCTGTCCCAAATTGGCCAAGCACGCGACGGACCCGCACCACCTGGAGACTCCGCAGCCATGGACCGACGAGGCACTGGACGCTGCGCGCGACAGTTTGGCTTTGTTCGAACCCATTGCCGACGCTGGCAAGTTGGGCCCAGTGGTGGCTCAGTTCCCGCCCCGATTTGCGCCCACGGTCGAAAACCGGGCCTGGTTGGATGAGTTGCTCGACTTGGAGCCTGCGGGAACTTTTGTCGTCGAATTCCGGGACCCCGATTGGTTCACGGACGACGTGAAGTCCTTCTTGGGCGAGCGCCGGACGCAATTGGTTTGGTCCACGCACGAAAAAGCCCCTGCGCCTGCATGGGTCACGGGGCCCATGGGCTATGTTCGGTTGGCCGGCAAGTACCACAAGAGCGCGGCGACCCGGAATCGGCCGGTCCACCGCGCTCAGCGGACGGAAGATTTGCTGCGGATTCGGGACATGGTTGCCCAGGCTCCATGGCCGCAATGCATTGTGGCGGTTCTCAACCCGTTCGAAGGCAACGCGCTCGATTCCTTGCCGCAAGTGGCCGCAGCGCTCGAGGGGCCGGAGCGAGCAAGGCAATTCGCCCGCAAGCCGGGCGACCCGTTGCTCAAGGAACCCCCAGGGCGGCCCAAGCAGGCGGGTTTGCCGTTCTAGGGGGGCTCGGACGTGTCAGACGTGGCCGCCGCTGGCCACGCGGTGTTCGGCGGCGTCGGTACCGGTGATTTCGGAAAGCGGCGCGCCGAAGCATCGCAACATCATGGAGAACGTGTAGGGCCCGTGCTGGGCGTTGATCTGCATGCGGTAACTCGCCGATTCGGCACCCTCGTCTTGCCCGACCCAGTTCAGTGTGCGTTTGTCATAGGCTCCGGGGGGTGGCGGATAGCCGGCGCGTGCTTGCAACAAATCGCCTTGCGTGGACCATTCATGGCCGTGCAAAGAGGCATCCAGGCTCCATTCCCCTGTGCCACTCTCAGCCCAATAGTGGCCCCAGATGCGGCCAAATCCACCGTGGGGGGCTGCCATGGATGCATCGATGGCGTGGGCCGCATCGGTGGAGGTGCCCCATGA
>JBFJWV010000104.1:0-5390 GCA_041623515.1 Thermoplasmatota archaeon
CTTGGTCACCAGCAAGTCCTACGCCGAGGAGCACGGTTTGCCCATCCTGGCCCAAGTGGAACACTACGACACCAGCGGCGTGGCTCCCGAATTCATCATGGAAGCGCCCATTGTTTCCGTTCACAACTTGTTCGAGCGCACGGGGCTGACCATTGACGACATTGACTTGTTCGAGCACAACGAAGCCTTCGCCAGCGCCAGTTGCGCCGTGCGGTCAAAGGTCGCGGTGCCAGCGGACAAATTCAACGTCAACGGTGGAGCGGTCGCGCTCGGCCACCCCATTGGCGCCTCGGGCGCGCGGGTGTTGACGACCCTCATTTACGAGCTGCGGCGGCGCGGCGGCCACCGGGGATTGGCCACGTTGTGCTTGGGCGGCGGCAATGCGGTCACCATGACTGTGACGGCCTAACCCTCGGGGGCCTCGAACTCCAACTCAACGGTGTCCTTGGCGAGATGGATTTGCCCCCCAAATGGTGCCAGTTCGGATGCAATCGTCTCCCGGTCGGGGATTTCCCAGGAAGGGCCATCGTGTCGCAGCCGGAGCACCCATCGGCCTTTCGTCGACGAGGAAGACTCAAGCTCGATCGTTCCGCCTGCCGGCGTCATATGCAGCGCCTCATCGATGATGCAATCCATCGCGTACTGCAGCGTCGCTGCGTCAACCCGTAGGGGCGGAGTGTGAGTGTCCATGTCCATCATCAAGCTACGCCTTCTTGCGCGCGCCTGCCAATGAGCCATGGACCGCGAGGAGGCCTCCTCCATCGTGCATGTGGCGCGCGCGTCTGAACGGTCGCGCGCCCCTTTCCAATCCATTTGAATGTCCGCAAGCGCATTGGTTACGTCGTCCAATTGGCGCACGACCGTGGCAAACCGTTGAGCAAAATCGGGGTCATTTGGCAACTGTTTGGCCAGCATGCTCAGCTGAATCGTCAGGGGCATCAATGGGGTCGCGACTTTGTGAGAGAAGTTGTTGACCAAGTCTTGCATGCGTTGGCCTTCGGCTTGGGCCGCAGCCCGGCGTTCTCGCTCGAGGGCCAGCGCGCGTTCACCGCTGGCGCCCAGAATTCTTGCCGTAATTTCGGTGTGCACCACCACGGCACCACCGTCGGGCAATGGGGTCACGTGCATTTCGAACCAATGATTCTCCTGAGGGGAATGGCACGGATACTCCCAGGATGTGGATGGGCTCGTCCCGTCCAGGACGGCGCGCATGGCATCGGCCACTCCAAGGGCATCGGGGTCGTTGGCAATGATGGCCAAGTAGTCCTGGCCCACGGATGAGATGTCTCCGGGCAGCTCGTTTTGGCGGGCAAAATCTTGCCACGCTCGATTCGTGTACCCGATGACTCCGTCCGCGTCCAGAATCGCAACTTCTTCCCGCATGGCGTCCAACGCCTTGGCGTAGGCCTCGGGCGGCAATGCGTCCATCGATTGGTATGGGGGGATCCTGGGCTAAGACGCTGCGCGTGGCGGCTCCGGGGACAATGGGCCCTAGGTTTCCAGTCGCTGAATGGTTCCGCCCAGGTCAACGAGGTACACGGTGCCGTCGGGGCCACGGCCAAAGCTGGCCACATTGAGGCCGGACTCCAAGTGCAATTGATGCGAATCCAAGTCGCCGTCGAGGGGCATGGACCACACGTGGCCGCTGCAGAAGTCGGAGAAGAAGTAGCGTTCTCCAATGTCCATGCCGCCCGTCACGCTGCAATGGGGGCCGCTGTTGGGGTATTGGGCCACCGGGAACAAGTATCCGGGTGCGGTGCCGTCACTGTTCACGCCCGTGGGGAAATGGTGCGTGCCTTCCCACGTGTTCCAGCCAAGGTTGGCGCCGGCTTGTTCGGGGCGGACGCGACTGATTTCTTCCCACGCGTCTTGGCCCACATCACCAATCCACAGGTTGCCGGAGCCATCGAAACTGAAGCGCCACGGATTGCGCAAGCCGTAGAGCCACACTTCGGGAGCGCCCCCTCCTTCGGTGAACGGGTTGTCCGCGGGTACCGTATACGGCCCGGTGGCGCCAACGTCAATGCGCAACACGCTCCCGAGCAGCGTGTTTGGGTTCTGGCCGTTGGCGTTGGGGTCGCCGGCGAGGCCACCATCACCGAGTCCGAAGTAGAGGAACCCGTCCGGGCCGTAGACGATGTGGCCACCGTTGTGATTGCCGAACGGCTGCGCAACCGTCAACAGGACCTCTTCGGAGGACGGGTCAAATCCAGAATCCGTCGCGAAGCGACTCAGCACCGAATCGCCGCTCGTGTCCGTGTAGCTCAGCAAGACGGCTTCCGCTTCAGGAACAAATGCCATGCCGAGCAGCCCCTGTTCGGAGCCCGATGAGCCGACCCGGTCACGAATGTCGGCCCACAAGCTGCGGTTGCCATCTGGCTGCACAGCTTGGACCGTTCCCCGCTGCTCGACGACGAAGAGCGTGTCCCCCGCCGGCCCGTGAAGTGCAAGCAGGGGCTGCACGAAGCCATCGTAGAGCATCACCGTGTCCGCATCGTCGCTTCCGGGTGCTGGTTCAACGCCAGCGGGGCCGTTGCCGAAGCAACCGGCAAGCAAGAACACCATCAAAGTCACGGGCCAAGCACGCATTGCCACGGCACAGAGCCAGGGATTGATGAGTCTTGGCCGCCCGGAGGTCGGACGCGCCCTTTTTGTTCCATGGCCGGGTGGGTCCGACGATGAGCATCCAGAAGATTGGTGTGGTGGGCGCTGGACAGATGGGAAATGGCATTGCGCAAGTCGCCGCGGTGGCGGGTTTTGACGTGGTGCTGGTGGACATCAAACAGGAGTTTGTGGACGCCGGCCAAGCCAACATCACCAAGAGTTTGGGCAAGTTCGTCGAGAAAGGCAAAATGGAACAGGCCGACGCTGACGCCAGCTTGGGCCGGATCGCGACCAGTACGTCCAACGGGGACTTGGCGGATTGTGATTTGGTCATTGAAGCAATCGTGGAAAACGAAGACATCAAGCTCGCTTTCTGGAAGGAGATGGACAGCATCGTCAAGGGCAGCGCCATTTTTGCCAGCAACACCAGCAGCATCCCCATCACCAAGATGGCGGCTGTCACCGGCCGTCCTTCCCAGTTCATCGGCATGCACTTCATGAATCCCGTGCCCATCATGAAGCTCATCGAAATCATCCGTGGGCACGAGACCAGCGATGCCACTCACCAAACCATTCTGGACGTGGGCGCCAAGATGGGAAAGCAATGCCACACGGCCCAGGACTTCCCGGGATTTGTGGCCAACCGCATCCTGGCCCCCATGGTCAATGAAGCCATCTTTGCCCTGGGCGAAGGCGTGGGCACCCGCGACGACATCGACGCCATCATGAAGCTCGGCATGAACCACCCGATGGGTCCGCTGACGCTTGCTGATTTCGTGGGGCTGGACACCCTCCTGGCGCTTCTCAACGTCATGTACGACGGCTTCAAGGACCCCAAGTACCGGCCCGCACCCCTGCTTGTGAAGATGGTGCAAGCGGGTCACCTCGGTCGCAAGACCGGCAAGGGCTTCTACGACTACACGTGAGATCTTGAGCAAGGAATCCCGGCAGACGTCATCCGCGCCGGACGCGGCCTCCATGGAGACTTCCGTCCTGCGCCGGCTCAAGTCGTCCGGACGCGGCGCGGGTCCGTTCTACAGTGCCGCCGGCTTGCCGTGGATGCTTGTTGGCGGGTTGCTTCTGGCCGTGCTGATTGTGGTTCCATTGCTGTGGCAAACCTTCACGCCGTGGGCGGAACGGATTGCAACGGGGCTTGCACTCTTCTGGTTCATTCTGGCGGTATGCGCGGTGCTTGGTTTGCGGGCACGGGCTCCATGGATCGCGGCTGCGGTGACGATTTTGATCTACGCCGCCACGGCATGGCTGCCGGCGATTGGTGTCAAGGACTTGTTCGTCCTGACCATCCTGGTGGGCTTCGGCCTCTTCGTTTTGGCGGGCTTCAACCTGTTGTTCGTGTTGGAAGAAGTGGTCTACGACATTCACCGATTGCTGCGCGTGCGCGGGACCGGTTGGCTGGTGCTGCCGTTGCTGCTGGGGCTCGCACTGATTCCCGTGGTTTACCTTGGGGAGGACTGGTTCGGCATTTCCATGTCGGCGTTGAAGTTCATGGTGCCGTTCGGCGTGGTTCTCCTAGTCATCGGGTGGATCATTCGATGGCGCATCCGGCCCCGCGGCGAAAGCCAATTGCGGGAGGTCCATTTGCTGGTGGTCGGCGCCATTGCGGGTGCGGGGTTGGCCGACGCGGTGGCGTTGCTGCGTGATGCCGGTGGCTTGGTTCCCAGCATTGTTGCGTACCTGAGTTTCATTTTCACGTGGTTGTACGTATCGTACACGGCATTGCAGCGCGCCCAGTACTTCATCCCCGGCGGCGACTTGCTCCCCTGGATTGCCGTCCTGCTCAGCAGCAGCTTTGCCATCGTTGCCCACGTTCACAGCTTGTTCGGGGTGGCAGGGCAAGCCGGCTTGCAATACCAAGTCGATTTGCGGGTGGGATACCTCATCTTCGGCGTTTGGCTTGGATTGACGTTCTTCGTATTGCGCGGCCTGTGGCGCACGTTCCAGTTTGTCCGCGACGAACGCATGATGGGCAGCCGGGTCCGGCGCACGGCCGGGACCTTGGCCCGGGTCACGGAGGAACTCATTCGAACGGAAGACCGCCTTGGCTCCGCCACGTACCGTTTGTTTGAGCGCGTGGACCGGCTGTTGCCGGGCGGTCGCAAGGGCAAGCCGAAGAAGAAGCGGCCGCGTCGGCGTTAGATGCCCAACTTGGCCAGCGTGCCTGCCGGGTAGTAACTCACGGTCCGGCCCTGCCGGATGCAGTCAACCAGGGAGGCTTCCTGAAGGCGCTTGATGTGCCAGTGGGCGATGCTTGCGCGAACGTCGAGGGCTTCGCAGAGATTCTTCTGGATGGTGCCCGGGTTGCTCATGATGTAATGCGCGATGTCGCGGCTGCGTTCGTTCTGCAGCACCGCATAGGCGTCCTTCTTTTCGCGTTCGTAGCGGCCGCCGTTCTCGTAGTAGTGGCGACTGCGACCGACCCGTTCGGAGACAATCAAGTGTTGCTGTTCCAGCAGGCGCAAGTGGTGCGTAACGGCGGTGCGACTGAGCGTCGTTTCCACGCACAAATCCTGCAGGCGAACGCCGGGATTGCCGGAAATCAATCCGTACAGTTCGGCGCGGTTGGGGTGCTTGAGGACCTCGCGACCCTCGAAGCGCGTGAACAGAGGCGAGAACACCGGAGCCACGCGCTTGAGGCCGGCCGTGGAGCTCTTGGCACTTGCTGCGGCGCCGGCGGATCCTGCGGTGGAACCGGCGGTCCAGAACATGGCGAACAAGGATCCGGCCGTCGCGGCGGCTGCAACGGTTGCCATCATGACGGCTTTGAC
>JBFJWV010000105.1:0-5384 GCA_041623515.1 Thermoplasmatota archaeon
CGCGATGATGTTGGCCTTGTCGGCACCGTACAGGGGGCCATCCACTTTGCCCGTGAAGACTCCGTCCTTTTCGTGCAGGTGGCAACCGATGACCTTGATCTTTCCAGGCAGGTGCCGTAGGCATTGTTCCACCAGTCGTTCGATGCCCGTGGTGATGATGACAATCCCGCGACCCTCCTCTTGGTGGCGCTGCATGGATGCCACGATTTCCGGGTAAAGGCGGTCGGGAACCTCCTGCTCCACGAATTCTTGCATCAGTGCGTAGTACTCCTGCGCGGGAACTCCCTTGAGCGCTTTGTAGGCGTACCGCGTGAGTTTGCTTCGGCGCACGGCCCGCAACTTGTACAAGCCTGCTTGAACGCCCAGCCACGTCATGTACGGCAAATAGCGTGCGACCAGGCGCGCCCGATCACGATCCGCCGCGCGGCGTCCTTCCGATTCCTTGATGCGCGCGTGGCGAGCGCCGACCAGATAGTCGCCAAAGAGCGGGCCGATGTCGCCATGCATGATGGTGTTGTCGAAATCGTAGAATGCAAATCCCGTGGGCTTCGTCACGCCACCGCCTCCATGTGGCCGTTGAACCAGTCGCCAACGCGGCCGGCCAAGTAGCCGGCATCCAAATCGCGGAAGCAACTGTGCCCGCCCCGATGTTCAATGCTTTCCACGTCGCCTTGCAAGCCAGCCACCACTTGCCGTGAATCCTCGTATGGAATCAATGCATCGTTTGGACCAAGGATGGCCAAAGCCGGGACCGTGACCTTGCCCGCCCACGCGACGGGGTCCATTTTCCGCGCGACAGCGTGGACGCCCGCGTTCACCGAAGCGGAATGATAACGGGCCTTCGCGTAATGCTGTTGGGCAAGCTCGGCATCGACAAAGAGGCGATCGTAATTGCTGTGCCTGCGAACATGCAAGTTGGCGCCGCCCCGCCGGGTACGCACTGCGTTCCAACGTGCCAACAGCCGCAATCCCGGGCGTTTCCAAGGCGGCATGGCGGCCATCAAATCCAGCACCGGATGCGCCAAGCAAACGGCAACAAACGGGTGCGGCCGCCCCATGCGGGCAAGAACCATCGCCGCTCCAAAGCTGTGGGCAACGACGCCAACGGGCTGGCCGGGTGAAAGGCCCGCAAGTTGCGCCACGGCTGCATCCAAATCGGCATCAAACCGCTCGTGGGAAGTCAACCCCGTCTCGCCTTCGCTGTCGCCAAACCCGCGCTGGTCGTAGCCGAAGACGTCGAAGCCCTGGGAAGCCAGCGCGGTCGGTAGGTCACCAAATTCGTCCAGGCATGAGTTGAATCCGTGCACGAGGAGCAGACTGCCGCGCCGCGGCACCGACGCGGCATGGAATTCACCATGGATGCGTTCGCCGTCAACGGAGAATGGGTGCGCCTGCACGGGGCGCACAGCGAGCCCCGAGCATGAAGACGCTTGCCCCGAAGCCTTCATCCCGGCGCCGCCAGTGGACGCCTCGTGGACCCCCATGCGGCCCTCGCCGCCGAAGCCGAAGCCGTCTTGGCAGCCGCATTTGCAAAGCTCGGACATGAAGGTCCGTTGCCGCCTTTTGAATCGCCCCCGGACCCCTCCATGGGCGACTTGGGCTGCCCATGTTTCCCCATGGCGCGCACCTTGCGCAAGGCACCGCCGGCCATTGCCGTGGATGCCGCAGCGGCCGCCGATGCATCGAATTGCCAGTGGATTGCCAAGGTGGAAGCCGTCGGTCCATACGTCAACATCCACATGGACCGGACCCGCCTCGCCGCGGCGGTCCTTGACAACCCGGCTGCATTCATCACTGCCTCACCCAAGCCCGGCAAGGTGCTCATTGAGCACACCAGTGCGAACCCCAACGGCCCCCTGCACGTCGGGCGTGCACGCAACCCCGTCCTGGGCGACACCATGGTGCGCCTCTACCGTGCAGCCGGCCACGACGTGGCCGCCCATTACTACATGGACGATTTGGGTCGGCAAGTGGCCATCCTGGCTTGGGGTCATCACAATCTGAACCCCAAGGAATTGCCGCCCTTGCCCGACGGCCGCGACAAGCCCGATCATGACTTGGTGCGCTACTACCAAGTGGCCAACGAACGCCGGGAATCCGATCCGGCGGTGGCCGAGCAAATCAAGGACTTGGTGGCACGCTTGGAATCTGCGGACGAAGAGGTGCTGGCGTACGTGGGTCCCGCGTACAAGCAATGCTTCGAGGGAATGCGCGCAAGTCTCAATCGACTCGGCGTCACGTTTGACCGCATCGACTACGAATCGGACCACGTGCGCGACGGCACCGTTGAACAAGTCATCCAAGGTCTCCGCGCCAGCCCACGGGCCGCGCAAGAAGACGATGGCGCCAACTATCTGGATCTTGCCGCCGAACTGAAAGGCAACAAATCCACCAAGTTCTTCTTCACGCGCCGCGACGGAACGAGCGTCTACGCCACGCGGGACGTGGCGTACCACAAATGGAAGAGCGACCACGTTGGCAGCGACGGCAGGCTGGTGGACATCCTGGGCGAAGACCACCGCTTGCAGAGCTTGCAGGTCGGGATTGCTCTGGATGAGCTGGGAGCGCGCCGTCCTGATGTCATGTTCTACGCGTTTGTCAGCCTCCCCGAAGGAAAGATGAGCACCCGGGCCAACCGGGTCGTGTTCCTTGACGACCTCTTGGATGAAGCCGTGGATCGGGCACGTGCCGCCGTTGGCCAACGGCGTGGTGACGAATTGGACGCCAATCAGCTCGATGGCATTGCTGAGGCGGTGGGCATTGCGGCCATTCGGTTCAACATCGCCCGGGTTCAACCGGAGAAGCAAATCAAATTCCGCTGGGAGGATGCGCTGGACTTTGACGGAAACAGCGCGCCGTACCTCATGTATGCCCGCGCCCGCGCCGCCAGCCTTCTGCGCAAGGCCACGGAGGCCGGTATCGCATCGGGCTCCTCCGCGCCGGCCGGTGCTGGCGAAGAGCGGCTGCTGGCAACCATTGCTCGGCTGCAGCCGGAAGCCGAAGCAGCGGCTCTGGAGGGAGCACCCCACAAATTCTGTGCGTACGCACTCCAGGTAGCATCCGCCTTCAACGAGTACTACCGGGACCACCCAGTCATCGACTGCGATGACAACGCCGTCCAATCGTTGCGCATGCAATGCGTTGAGGCCGCCATTGCGGCGCTGGATGCGTGCCACGAAGCCCTGGGAATTCCCATCCTCGACACGATGTAGTGCCGCAACGGTGAAGAGGCACCGCCGGTCGGTCCGGCTTGTGCACAAGACGTTTGCAGTGACCGCGCTCATGATGTTGGTGGCCATGGCTGGCTGCCTGGACACGAATGACACCACCTCCGTGGCTGACCCCAATGCCCATTTCCCGTCGGAGCGGTTGGTCATGCCCGAAGACCCCATGCCGGAAGGCCCGGGTCACGACCACACGGACGCGTCGCAGCACAAGTTCCTCTGGAACTACGAATTCACTCAGCGTGACCCCCTGCTCGGCACGGAAGCGACCGCCTCGGCCGTGCACGCCCTGGACCTCCAAAACGGGTTCCTGTTTGGTGCCATTTACGGCTCCAATGCCGTCAGCATCAACGGCGGCATGCAAATCTGGGATCTTGAGGACCCGGCCAACCCCGTCGCGCGCGGCTCCTTCAACGTGCCGGGCGCTGTCGGAGGCGATCGCAGCATTGGTGCGACGTCCGATGGCAATTACGTGGTCTTCTCCGCCGAGGCAGCTTCCTGCTTCGGACACGTCAACCCGGTCCCCATTAGCGCCTACCTGATTGACGTGCGGGACAAGGATTTCCCCGTCGTGGCCGACGTCATTTCCGTCCCAGGCCCGAGCCTGGGCAGTCCTGACCGCATCGGTCAAGGCACCGTCAGCCTGGGTGAACACAGCACCTACGTCCAAAACATTGGTGGCATTGACTACGCCTTCATCCAAGGCAAAATCTTCGAAATTCAACGCACGGAGCAAACAGCCACCCTGGTTGACACGGGCGCCAGCGTCACGGCAGGTCATGACATCTACATCCGCCAAACCCCAACGGGAGACACGTGGGCCCTCGCCGCCAACGGCGGAGGTGGCCTGCAAATTTACAACCTGAACGACCCGTTGAATCCCTGGCTCATGGCGGTTTGGAACTTGCCGGACCGCAGCAACCTCACGGAGGACTACTACTTCCACACGGCCGACGTGGCCTGGTTCGAGGACGGCGATGTCATCGTCATTCTCAGCAGCGAAGACTGGCTTGACCATGTCAGCCCCATGTGGATCTTGGACGGCGCACCGCTGCTGACGGCCACCGAGGGCGAGGAAGACGTTCCGAGTTTGGAACAAATCGGCATCTGGACCAACCCGGGCGAACACACCGCCTTGGGCACCAGTTTCAGTCTGCACAATCCGCGCTTCCACACCGACGGCATCCTCACCATGAGCAGCTACCACGGCGGCTTGTGGCAACTTGACTTCCGCCACCCCAGCTTCCGCGCCGATCCGGCAGAAATTGCCTACGCGGTGTTCACAGACGGCGAACCGCCCGCTGTTGAAGACCCCGTCTTTGACACCGTGGAAACGGCCCTGTGCGGGCTCGGCCTGACCATTGACGCGCCCACCTACATGGACGTGGAAGTTCACGAAGAGACGGGTACCCTCTACGCCGCGGATGTGTTCATGGGGCTCTACACGTTCAAGCCGAGCGCCGACCACGTTGCCTACGGCAGCGGCGGCATGCAGAGCCTGAACTAGAAGTCAAACAGCGCCTTTTGGTCCGCGCGCCCGCGGGCCTTGGCGAAGCGCTCGAGCGCAGCATCCACGCGGTCGCCGCTGAAGCCGAAGCGCTCCACCATCATGCTGCGCGCCGCATCCACATCGGGCTTTTGCGGCGCGATGTCCCCCGGGTCCACGTGCTCGGGTTGCAGGAAGATGGACCGGATCGTGTCCCGGTCCATGAGCGCCTCATGCTGCTCCAACAAGGCACGTTCCACAGCCGTCTGGGCGGCGTCCGGGTTGGCAGCAAGATGCTCCAGGAGGGGGTCCAATCCTTCGTGCTTGCGCACCAATTGCAAGGCCTTCTTGGGTCCAATGCCTTTGATGCCGGCATTGAAATCGGTGCCGACCAACAACGCCACATCGACCAATTGCGCACGCGACAATTGGGCGTTTTCCAAGCTGGCTTCGAGGTTGATTTCCTCGGGCGTAACATCCACCCAAACTTGCTTGCCGGGGAGCTTGCGGCGGCCCGTGGCCGTGAGGTTCCGCACCAGAAGCGGGGCACCATAGAGCAAGCTGTCGAAGTCCTGGCTGCACGCCACGTCCACCAATCCCTCCGCTGCCATCCACGCGGCCTGCGCTTCGCCGTCCCGGGGGGCTTTGACAACGGGGATTCCCAGGTGCGTCAG
>JBFJWV010000106.1:0-5320 GCA_041623515.1 Thermoplasmatota archaeon
GCCAACCTCAAACGGTTCGGCTACCGGCCCATGGACGACGAATCCCAGTGCGTCGAAGGAAGCCGGGAAACCGCGTTGGCGGTGCTTGACTCATGGCGCCAGCGGGCCAACTCGTTCACGGTTCACTTTTGCTCCAGCCCATACAAGGATGCCATCCAACTCATGCAGAGGCTGCGACGCCGGGCCGAACGCACCGCGCGACCCTTTGAGCACCAGACGGATGAAGGCACCCTCATCTTTGGTGCCCTGCGACCCAACAACGGTGAGAGCCCGGGCCTCCTGGCTGAGCGCATGCGCGCCGATTACGAAGTGCCCATGGAATGGGTGGTGGTCGTTGACGATCATGTGGAGACCGCTGCTGAAGTGGCCGAGGTATTGGCCGAGGACGGCGCGCTGGACGATTTGCACGCCGATGCATGGTTGTCGGAAGTGTATCCAACGGCCGACCGCTTGGAAGTTGAACGCACGCCGCTTTCCTAGGCCGCCGAAACGACCCGCTTCTGCAGGCGCGCACCAGCGTACCCCGCGGCAGCGCCGGCTGCAATGCTCACCGCCAACGTTCCGCCGAACCACCAAACAAAGGCCATGGGGTCTCGGGCCACGCCTTCGCAGTCAAAGATGCAGAAGTCACTCCAGAGATACCACCACCGGCCCAGCGCCACGGCTGGACCCAGGCCGGCAAGGCCCGTCGCGAGCATGCCATCGAGGCCAGTCGAAGGGGCTGGACGGATTGCCACCCAGCAAGCAATGGAAAGGACCGCCATGACCCCGAGCGCCAACAAGGTCGTGAAAAAGCCAAACCCAAAGCCCAGCAACGCAACCAGTCCACTGGATACGGCAGCCACAATGAGGCGTTGGCCATGGACGGCAGGCTCCCGATCCATGCAGAAAAGCCCGGTTGCGCGTACATAATCGAACTGGTCCATTCATCGACCAACGACGATTTGGAGCGGCCCCTTTTTCCGTCAGGTGCCACGTCCCAAAGCGTGGCCAAGATTGTCCTGAGCGACCCCCTGGCAGAAGAAGGCAAGCAACTGCTCAAGTCGCGGGGCCATGACGTTGTGGACATCACCGACATGGACGATGAGGCCCGGGCCGCCGAGCTCAGGGATGCCGAGGGCTGGGTCATCCGCAGCGGCACCCATGTGGACGCCGCGTGGATGGATCGCGCCCTGAACCTGCGCGGCATCGGCCGTGCAGGCGTCGGTGTGGACAACGTGGACTTGAAGGCCGCCACGGCAAACGGCGTCGCCGTCTTCAATGCGCCCACAGGAAACATCACGAGCGCCGCCGAGCAGGCGTGGGCCCTCATGCTGGCCGTCGCGCGACGCGTCCCGGAAGCCGATGCCGGCATGAAAGCCGAAAAGTGGCTCCGCAAAGAACTCAAGGGCATGGAATTGGCCGGCAAAACCATCTTCATTGTGGGCCTGGGCCGCATCGGCCGCATGATGGCCAAACGCGCCCAAGCGTTCGAAATGAACTGCCTCGGGCATGATCCATTCGTGACCCCCGAAGCGGCGGCCTCCTTTGGAGTTGAATGGGTGGATGTGGATGACGGGTTTTCCCGTGCCAACATCATTTCGCTGCACACGCCCCTGGTGGCTGCGACCAAAGAAATGGTCAACGCCGGCCGGCTTGCCAAAGTGCAGCCGGGCACCGTGCTCATCAACGCCGCACGGGGCGGCTTGATTGACGCGGACGCCGTGCTGGACGCCCTTGAACATGGCAACCTGCATGCCGCGGGCCTCGACGTATGGCCGGAAGAGCCACCGACGGATTGGCGGCTCGCCAAACATCCCCGCGTGGTGGCAGCACCGCACCTGGGTGCTTCAACCAAGGAGGCGCAAACGAAGGCCGCAACCCAGGCATGCGAACGCCTGTGCGATTTTCTCGAAACCGGCGACGCGGGCCTCGCCGTGAATGCCCAAACCACGGTACCGGATGCGCTGCGTCCATGGGCTGACCTCGCCGAGGCGCTGGCGGGATTCGCCGTGCAAACCCTCCCGGCGGCCGTGGAAGAACTCGTCGTGTCAGCCAGCGAAGGCTTGGACTGCGAGGCGCTGAAAGTGCACGCCACCATTGGGGCCTTGCGCCCGGCGCACGAAGGCCCCGTCAACGGAATCAATGCCCCCGGGTTGGCGCAGCAGAACGGGTGGACCATCGGGACCAAAACTCTGGCCACCGAGGACGAACGGTACCTCCGCATCCATGTACGGGGAGGCGGACGCGAAGTGGTCATCGAAGGAACCCACACACCCCACTACGGTGCCCGCGTGACCGCCGTGGACAATTACGACGTTGAATTCCGACCGTCCGGCCGGTTCCTCTTCACCCGGCACAAGGACGTTCCCGGGGTGTTGGCACACATCACGAATTGCTTGGCAAAAGGCTCCGTCAACGTGGCCGCCGTGAGTCTGGCCCGCCATCAAACGGACGGGTCCGCCGTGGCAGTGATTCGCGTGGATGGCTCCATTCCGCAAGAAGCCCGGGATGCATTGCGCGACTTGGACGCCGTCGTCGAAGCGCACCGAATTCGCCTCCCCGAGTAAGCAACGTTCAAGCACGGCGGCTGAGTCGGCCACTCATGGATTACGACAGCCTGCCCGAAGTTCGCGACTTGGATGTCAGCGAGGGCGTGGACGTCCAAACACTGATGCACCAATGGCAAGCCGCCGGAGGCTTCACGGCCAAGAAGCTCGCCGTGGCGGCGGATTTGTTGCATAAGATGGCGACGGATGACGGAGAAAAGGTCATCCTCAGCTTCCCCGCCTGCATTATGGCAACGGGAACTCGGGGCGTCATCCGCGACTTGGTCAAGCACAAACTGGTCGATGCAATCATCACCACCTGCGGCACGCTGGACCACGACCTGGCCCGTCTGTGGGAGCATTACTTCGCCGGTCGGTTCGACCTGGACGATCGGGAGCTGCATCAGCACGGCATCAACCGCCTCGGAAACGTCTTGGTGCCCAATTCCTGCTACGGGGAAGTCCTTGAAGCCAAACTGAAACCCAAGTTGGAGCAGTGGGCCACAGAAACGACCGATTGGTCCACGCGGGCCTTGTGCGCGAAACTTGGCGAATGGGCCGGCGAAGAAGACAACCGCGAGGAATCCATGCTGTACTGGGCTTGGAAGAATGACGTTCCCGTATACGTGCCCGGACCCACGGACGGAAGCGTCGGCGCCCAAGTGTGGATGGTCTACCAAAACAACCGGGCCATTCGCTTTGATCTGCTGCGCGACGAGCAGGAACTGTCGGACCTGGTGTTCGGCGCAGAAAAGCTGGGCGCCGTCATGATTGGTGGCGGCATCAGCAAACATCATGTCATTTGGTGGAGCCAATTCCGGGACGGCCTGGACGACGTGGTGTACATCACGACGGCGCCCGAATACGACGGCAGCCTGAGCGGGGCCCGCGTTCGCGAGGCCGTCAGCTGGGGCAAAGTCAAGGAAGAAGCGGAATGGCAAACCGTTGAGGGTGACGCCACCGTCCTGCTTCCACTTCTGGTCGCGGACCTTTTCGCTCGCCTGCGCAAGTGAAGCCCACCCCGACCATTTGAAAAGGGGACAATGGCGTCCCCACATGGTCGTATGGTTGAGGAGCTAAACCCCTTCAAAATCGCGCAAGCCCAATTGGACGCCGCCGCAAAGAAAATGCGGCTCCGGAAGGACATGCACGAATACCTGCGGGAGCCCCAACGCTTCCTCCAAGTGCGCATTCCCGTCAAGATGGACAATGGCTCCACGAAGACATTCACCGGCTTCCGATGCCAGTACAATGACGCACGGGGCCCCACGAAGGGCGGCATCCGCTTCCATCCGGAAGAGACCGAAGACACCGTGAAAGCGCTCGCCGCCTGGATGACCTGGAAGACGGCCGTCGTCGACATTCCACTGGGCGGAGGCAAAGGAGGCGTGATTTGCAACCCGAAGGAAATGAGCCCTGGCGAATTGGAACGCCTGAGCCGCGGCTGGGTGCGCGCGGTCCACCAAATCGTCGGCCCGGAGAAGGACATCCCCGCGCCGGACGTCTACACCACGCCCCAAATCATGGCGTGGATGACCGATGAGCTGAGCACCATCCGCGGCTACAACACGCCCGGGTTCATCACTGGAAAACCCATTCCCATGGGGGGCAGCCAAGGTCGAGGCGATGCAACCGCCCGGGGCGGCATGTACTGCTTGCGGGAAGCGGCCGCCCGCCGCGGCCTGGACCTCTCCAAGGCCAAAGTTGCCATCCAAGGATTTGGGAACGCCGGCCAGCACGCCCACCGCCTTGTCGAAGAAATGTTCGGGGCCAAAGTTGTCGCCATCAGTGACAGCCGCGGCGGCATCTACCGCGCTGAAGGGATTTCCTTCCGCGAGGCCGAGGCCGAGAAGCAGAAGAGTGGCACGGTCCAGGGTCTGCGCGACACGAAGAACATCACCAACGAAGCCCTGCTCAAACTCAACGTCGACGTCCTGATTCCAGCCGGCATCGAAAACGCCATCACGAGCAAGAACGCCGACAAGATCACTCCCACCATTGTGCTGGAGTTGGCCAACGGACCGACAACGCCCGAAGCCGATGCGATTCTGTTCAAGAACAAGGTGCACGTCATTCCCGACTTCTTGGCCAATGCCGGCGGCGTGACCGTCAGCTACTTCGAATGGGTTCAGAACACGTACGGATACTACTGGAGCGAAAGCAAGGTCCACCGGGAATTGGACGAGAAAATGACGGCGGCATACAACGCGGTATTTGACCGCCACAAGCGCAGTCGGTGCGACATGCGCACCAGTGCGTACATGGTCGCCGTTGCTCGAGTGGCGGAAGTTGTCGAGTTGCGCGGCTTGGTTGCGTAATTCGGTTTACGAAATGGCGCCTTCCAGCCGAAGCAGGCTGGCCTTCAGCCCCTTGAGCTCGTCCAGTTCGCCTGCGTAACCACCCAAGGAACCATCCGCCTTGACCACGCGATGGCAGGGCACGATGATAGGGACAGGGTTGGAGCGATTGGCTTGCCCGATGGCACGCATGGCGCCGGGCCGCCCAATGGAAGCGGCATGATCCGCATAGGAACGGGTTTGCCCGTACGGAATTTGCATCAAGCCATGCCAGGCATCCTCTTGGAATTCGGTGCCTTCGATGCACACGGGGACGGTGAAGTTCTTGCGCCGCCCGCGGAAGTACTGGTTGAGTTCACGGGTGGCCTGCTGAATGATGGCATCCTCCCCATCTTCAGGTGGCATATCCTCCGCTCCCGGTAGCACCACCCGCGTCAAGGCGTCGCCGTTGCTCACGAGTCCAACCGGACCAATGGGCGTGTCAACCACCGTCGA
>JBFJWV010000107.1:0-5293 GCA_041623515.1 Thermoplasmatota archaeon
CGGCCGTCGGCAGTGCCGTCGGCCTTGGCAACCTGGTCCGTTTCCCCGGAGAAATGAATGAAAACGGCGGCGCCGCTTTCCTTCTGGTCTACTTGGCCCTCCTTTTCTTGGTGGGTCTTCCCGCCATCTTGGGTGAAATGAGCCTTGGCAAGATCGCCAACGCTTCCCCAGTCAACGCATTCCGGAACTTGGCGAAAACGGGCAAGAAATTCTGGGGCATCGTCGGCGTTTTTGCCATGCTTGGCGCCGTCTTCGTGATGTTCTTCTACACCGTTCTCGCCGGCTGGGCCTTGCGCTTCTTCTTCGAGACGTTCCGAGACGGCTGGTGGGACAACCCGTCCGGCCTCTTCGACGCCGTCGAACTGGGCCCCTGGACGGTGTTCTGGCATTTCCTGGTGACCAGCATCACCGTCTACATCGTGGCGCGCGGCGTCAGCGGTGGCATCGAGAAGGTCACCGTGGTCATCATGCCCGCCTTGTTTGCCATCATCTTGGGCATCGTGGTCTTTGGCCTCTTCCAGGATGGCATGGGTGCCGGTTATGCGGCCATCTTCAAGCCGGATTTCTCTGAACTGTCGTTCAACAACATCAGCAAGGCGGTGGGTCAGGTGTTCTTCTCACTGTCACTTGGACAGGGGGCCATGCTGACGTATGCCAGCTACATGCAGAAGAAGCAAAGCGTCATGGAAGATGGCTTGACCATCGGCTTTGCCGACACCGGTGTGGCGGTGCTTGCCGGCATGATGATTTTCCCGACCTTGGCGTTCGCCGGTCTGCTGACCAGCCCCGAGGTCATTGAAGGCAACCCCCTCGGCATCGCCTACCGCGCCATGCCCCAGGCGTTCATCGCCATGGGCGACGTGACGGGCCGCATCATCGGTGCGGTCTTCTTCCTCGGGCTGTTCTTCGCAGCCTTGAGCAGCGCCATCAGCCTCCTGGAAGTTCCCGTCAGTGTCCTCGTGGACAACGTGGGCGTCCAGCGCCTCCGGGCCGCTCTCCTGATGGGTCTGGTGACCTACGCCTTCGGTGTGTTCGCCAGCAGCTTCCCGCACTTCCTGGCCCTGTACGACGAAATCGCGGTGAACTTGTTCATCATCATCGCCGTGCTGCTGACCACGGTGTTTGCAGGATGGTTCGCGCCCGACATGGCCAAGGAACTGACGGCCAACACGAAGCTGCGGCTTGCACAGCCCATGGTCTGGATGATGCGCACCGTGACGCCCGCCCTGATTTTGTTCGTGTTCATCGCCGGGGGCTTCCTCGGCGGCGAATCCGGAACCGAGTTCTGGGGCGACGGAGCAGGCTTCAAGGAATTGGGCCACTCCATCAAGGTGGCCTTCACCGGCGAATAGAGCCTAACGGCTCCCTCTTCCCTTCTTTCTTCTTTTGATCACCAACGCTCAATGAGCGGAGCTTAGCTCTTGATGGCGAACTTGTTCACGAGGAAAATGGTCGTCGTGATGCCCATGCACACGGCGAACAGGATGAACGACGTGGTGGCGAGCTTGAAGTTGTCCGACAAGCCATCGGCCAGCCAGAGCATGCCCGAAACCAAGCCGACGCCGCCAATCAGGAATCCAACCAAGGTCAACGTGTCACGAATGGATTGGCGGTCGCTGGGCAACACGGATCCACCGCTGTTCTGCTTGCGCTGGCTTTCGGCCATACGACCGGCGCGACTTGGGCCGGATTCTTAAGCGCTGGGTTGACCAAGGCCCCTTCTCTACCCGATTCGCTCTTGGAGCGGCCGGGGCACCGCTTATATCAGGTACCAACTTGGGCGCGAACGTGACCCCCCAGGGTGGCCCAGAGCGCCTGCGCAAACTGGGAATTGCGGCTGTTTTTGTTGCCCTTGTGGCCGTTGCTGTCGTGCCCGGCGGCATGAGCTTCAGCGGCGGCATCATGACTGGTGATGCTGGCTTTGACCCCGAGCATGGAGGATGTACCTCTTGCCACGGCGGCGGAGCGTTTGCCACGACCGGCGCCGGCATCACGGTGAGCTTCGCCGATGCGGACGGAAATGACGTCACGGCTCTGTACGAGCACGGTGCAACCTACACGGTGACCATTGAGCTCGACGAGCAAACGGGAGTCGGTGCCGCCAACCGGGCCGGCTTCAACCTGTGGGCTGACGCAGGAACGTTCGCGGAAGGCCAAAACACGCGGGTCCACGCGGACGGCAGCGAGGCCACGCACACCAGCGCGGCCGCGGCTTCTTGGACGGTTCTGTGGACCGCTCCCGATGAAGGCGCCGTCACCTTCCGCTTGTACGTCAACGACGTTGACGGCAGCGGGGCCCCCGACGCAGGCGACCAAGTGTACCTGCGCATCTTCAGCCTCACCGACGACACGGCCAGCATGCCTGGCGCCGTCGAAGAGCACGAACCCCACGTCGGCGTGGAACTGCCCCAGTACTGGCTTGGCTTGATTGCCTTGGCATCCATGGCGGTTGTCATCATCTTCGGGTACGTTTACCTGAAGTACGCCAGCCCGCACAACACCGGCGAGAAGGACCGCTAATGGGATTGGAGATTCCGACCAACAAGACTCCCGGCGAGGAACTTCGCCGCACCCCGGCGGAACGCCCGGCCCTTGTTGGCCTCATGATTCTCCTGCTTACCATCATTGAATTCGTCCTGTTGGCATTGGTTTTCAATGCCATCTGGGAGGGCTGGAACAGCCCGCACACGATGACGGAAGAAGTGACCAACGCCCCCCTGTCCGGCTTGTTCGACGGGGACCAGCGCATCATCAGCAGCTGGCTGGCGGGGATCTTCATCAGTCTCGGCTTCATTTCCTTGCTTTACCAACGCTACTTCATGGACCACGTGACCATTGCCAAGAAGCGCTTCCGCAAGTGGGAGGATGAGGGGGTGCAGCTCAAGTGAGCGACGACCCCAAGGGAACCCCCATCCTCAGCCGCCGCGCCTTCATTGCCAACACGGTCAAGCTTACCGTTGCCGGTGCCATCATTCCGGGTACGCTGAGTCAAGCATTGCCCGCCGTTGCGCCGGACGCTCTCGGCGGCGTCGGCCCGGGCCCCGTGGTTCGCCGCGACCCCGTCACCAACAGCAAGATTCCCATCACCCTGGACGACTTGGCCGGTGCGCCGCCCGTTGTGGTCACGGCGGAGTGGAACTTCCTGCCTGCGGTGGTTTACAAGGTGAACCGCACGACGCTGGAAGGCAGCAGCAAAAAGCGTGGTTACAACACGGCCCAGTTCGCCGTGGAGCACCCCACGGAGCCCGAAAACGTCATTCTGGTCTACGACGGCAAGTGCAAGCACTTGGGCTGCACCATTGGATGGAACGCCGGTTTGGGCGGTTCCAAGGACGTCCTCGACTACAACGAAGATGGCACCAACGATGGCCGGATTTTGTGCCCCTGCCACCAGGGCCAGTACGACATTTACAACCTGGCGCTCAACGTGCCGGGCACGCCGCCCCCGGCTCCCCTCAACGTCATTGAGGTGGACGTCAAGGGCGCCGAGGATGACCTCGGCAATTCCGTGAGCAATGCCATTTTCGGTGTCGCCAAGCACATTCAAAACGGTCCGTTGGAAGCCAAGGGCGTCGGCGATTACCCGGCCACCGACGCAAGCCAACAGCCGTTCAGCCTGGACACATTCGCGGTTCGCGCCGTGGGGTGGAGTGGTTAGATGGCGCACAAGGACGGCAAAGCCGCATTCGAGAAGCTGGCCGAGGAACGCAAGCTGGGCTTCATGGCCCGCTTGTGGCTCATGACCTTGGCGTACCTGGATGACTCCATCCGGATTCGCAACCACATTGATGCGGCCAAAGCGGCCAGCCTCAGCATCCAAAGGCAACTGCCGCAAAGCCACACCGAGCGCTACAAGCTGCAAACCATCTGGTACTGGTACCCGCTGTACTGTCTGGGTGGCCTGGCGTTTGTCAGTTTCATCATTTTGACCATCAGCGGCGTTGTTCTGGGGTTGTACTACATCCCCCACTACGAGCCACAGGAGGTCTTCACGGCGCGCGACTCCGTGGATTTCATCATGAATGAAGTGGCCCTCGGCTACATCCTTCGTGGCGTGCACCATTGGGGTGCTCACATGATGGTGGCATGCGTGTTCCTGCACATGCTACGCGTGTACTTCGTGGGCGCGTACAAGAAGCCCCGTGAACTCAACTGGGTTCTTGGTGTGCTCCTGCTGGGCCTCACGTTCTTCTTCGCGTACAGCGGCTACTTGCTGCCCGCGGATCAGCTGGCCATCGCCGCCGCCACGATTGGTCAAAACATGGCCAACTCGGTGCCCTACCTTGGCGAATTCATCGGTAAACTGGTCTTCTCGGGCAGCGACATCAACGCGGGCTTGATCCCCCGGATGTACTTCATCCACGTGTGGATCCTGCCCTTTGTGCTGTTTGGATTGATGGTGCTGCACATGTTCATCGTGTGGCTGCAAGGGATGGCGGAACCCCACTGAGGCTTTGACATGAAGATTGGCGAACTCACCAACTTGTACATCGAAGCCAAGACGCGCTTGGAAGAGGACAACCCTCCCAAGAAGCAGAAGGCGGTTGCCGGCATTCCCCTGAGCCACGAACTGGTGCGCGACGGGGGCATCATTGCGTTCATGTCGGGCGTCATCTTTGCGATGATCGCCATTGCGGGCCCTCCCCTGCACGCATCCTACGACATGACGAAGCCCCCAACATTCGTCAAGCCCGACTGGTACCTGCTGTGGTCCCTGGGCCCCATCTTCCTGGCCAAGTGGCCCATCGCAATTGGTGGGGTGGAAATCATTGACACCAAGTTCCTGGGTACCCTCCTGACCGGCGTCCCCGTCATCGGCGTCGCCTTGATTCCCTTCATCGCGGGCCGCGGCAAAGCCAGCCGGCCCGTGGAAGACCCCATGAACGTTGCCTGGGGCGTCTTCGGCATTTGGTTCGTCCTCTGGATGAGCATCGTCGGCATCGCGGACGTCATCTTCGCCTTCGAAGTGCAAGCCGCCGCCGGGAACTTCCATTGGATGTTCGAATCCGGCGTCAGCACGGACCCGTCGACGCTCATTGACCAACTGGGCATCCTGACGGCGCACCAGACCATGCTGGCCACCTGGCTCAGCTACTGGTTCTTCAAGCGCCACACGCCCAAGTACGAGTCCAAGCTCAACGCGACCTACTATAAGGTCCGCTAGGCGCCGGTTCCCGTCAGCGGCCGTTCCGGCCATCCAGGCCGTCGGCAGCTACTTAGATGCTGAAGTCGAATAGAAGTCGTTGGACCCCCACGTTCTTGCGGCGTGGATGCAGCTGGCGTTGGCAACGCC
>JBFJWV010000108.1:0-5264 GCA_041623515.1 Thermoplasmatota archaeon
CCTAGGCCGCCAATCCAGCCAGGTGGCTGTCGTAGCGCTGCAGGTATTGCGCGTTGAGGGCCTTCCATTCCGGGTCGATGGAGTGTTTCACTTCCGGCATGGCAAGCAGCTTCTTCTGCCAAGCCTTGACCTTGGGCAACGAATCCAAGGTGAAGCTGCTGTCGATTTCTGCGAGTTGGGTCAAGCGTTGCAACAGCGGCGCAAATGCCGTGTCAACGAGACTGAATTCATCGAGGAAGTAGGGACCGTGAAGTTCCACCTCCACCTTGCCGAGTTTGCTCAAGAGGTTGGCAATGTGCGCGGCGTACTTCTTGGCATCCTTGGCCGTCGCGGCTTGGTAATAGTCCCCGTTGCATTCGCTGGCAAATTCAACCCAGGCCCGGGCGCGTGCTTTTTGGACCGGGTCCGTGGGCAGCAATCCGCCGCCGGTGACCTCGTCCACGAATTCATTGATGACTGCGGATTCGAAGAGCACCGTGGTTTCGTTGTCCCGCGTCACTTCGAGAATGGGCACTTTGCCCAGGGGGCTCTTTTCCGCAAACCAAGCCGGCGGGTCGGCCAAATCAATGTACGTAACATCAAAGTCCCGGCCTTTGTGCTTCAACGTGATGACACTGCGTTGAACGTACGGGCATGTCTTGAAAGAGACCAGGTGGAGATGCATGCAACTTGATGGCACTCCCTGGCCAAAGAAGATTGGGTCGGGGCCTAAACAACCACCATGACGCCTTCCATCCCCTGCTCCCGGTGGTTGCCGATGGTGCACCAGTACGGGTATTCGCCGGGTTCCAGGTCCACCACGAACGTCAACTCCGCCGATTCTCCGTTGGCCAAGTTGGGGGTCTGTTCATCCACGCCACTGATGCGCAAATCATGGCCGACGAGGGGATTCATGTCGTCGTTCGTGTAGGTGATGCTGACGGTGCTGCCTGCCTTCACTTCGAACCGAGGCGGATCCAGGGCCGGATTGAATGGGTACGCGCCGACGGCCGCAATGGACAGAACGCTGCCTTGGGTGGGCGTGTCCATGGGCGTCTCGCCATCGCTTCCATCCGGAGTGGAATCGTCCACTTCGGGTGTTTCATCCGAAGAATCCGTGCAACCAGAGAGACCGAGGCTTGCCAACAGGAGCAACACCAACAACGCGCGCATACGCATCCCAATGCGCGACCCGTCCATTTAGGTTGTGGCAGGTTGGGCCTGGTTTCATTGACCCGTCATGCAATTTGCACAAACCGGCGCGGCTCGTCCCCGTCGCGTTGGACCAGCCCGTCGATTTCCAATGAATGCAGGTGCCCAACGAGTTCAGCCATGCCCAAGAAATGGTGCTCGCCGTGGTTCTTGCCAGGGAAGATTTTCGGAAACAATTCCCAGGCGCTCCGGGGGGCATCCAATTCGGCCAGAATCTTTGTGCGCCGGGACTCGTGATGGTCAAGGTGCGTGTCAATCAAATCGTCCGTGAGTCGAAACGGTGCCAAATGGCCGGGCAGGCAATCCACGCCAACAAACTGCCGCAGCCCGTCAACGGTTTCCACGTACTCATGAAACGACCCGTGGTCCTGGTCCAACAATTCGCCCGCGTTGCTTGTGATGGTTTCAAGCAGCGTATCGCCGCTGATGAGGTGGTTGTCTTCCGTGATCAGGAAACAGACACTTCCGTCCGTGTGGCCGGGCGTGTGCACCGCCTCGGCTTCCATGTCCCCAAGAACCACGCGGTCCCCATCCGGAACGTCGTGGTCGATGGGGCAATCTTGCAAGAATTGGTCGATGGCGTCGCTGTCCTCGCGCATGGCCCGGACGGCGTCATCGGGCATGCCGTGCGCGCGCATGGCATCAGCGTAGGCATCGTTGCGTGCGTCCGCATCCTTGCGGAAGGTTTCCACAAACGGCGCCTCGGCGCGGGGAGCATGCAACGGCACGCCGAAGTCGTCGCGCAACCGGTGGGCATTGCCGGCGTGATCCACATGACCATGGGTCAGAAACAAGCGCATCGTGGAAGGGTCAACGTTGGCGTCGCCAATTTGGGCCAGGAGGTTTCGGTACACGTCGTCCGTTCCGAGGCCACAATCCACCAATGCGGGTGACGCCCCCGGAAACAACCATGCGTTGGCTGTCTTGAGCGCAAACGGCATGGGCAATTCGATGCGGATGGGCTCGGCCACAGCCGGCCATGTCCGCGTTCGCCATCAAGGTATGCGTTGGAGAAACCGCCTTGAACGACCCCCGGCTCGCCCGGCCATGGACTTTCGTCTGACGGACGAAGAGCAACTGATTCAGAAAACCGTGCGGGAGTTTGCCCGGAGCACGGTTGCATCCCGGGCCGAGGCGCTGGACAAGCAGGGCGGCTTCCCGACCGAGACCCTTGCTGACCTGGCCGCGCTGGGAATGCTGGGCTGCACCATCCCGGAGGAATTCGGGGGCTCGCCGGTTTCCAAGGTCGCATACAACTTGTTGCTCGAAGAGCTGGCTTGGGCCTGCGCGAGCACCAGCGTGACCGTGGCGGTGCACACGAGCGTCGCGGCATCGCCCATCGTGCATTGGGGCAGCGACTCAGTGAAGCAACAATTCCTGCCCAAATTGGCCTCCGGGGAGTGGATTGGTTGCTTCGCGTTGACGGAGCCCGGAGCGGGCAGCGACGTGGCCGGACTTGCCACCACGGCAGTGCGGGATGGCGACGACTACATCATCAACGGCGACAAGGTGTTCATCACGAACGGCAACCACGCCGGCAGCGCCATCGTCGCGGCCAAGACCGATGCAAAAGCCGGGCACCGCGGAATCACGTTGTTCGCGGTGGACACGAGCACCCCCGGATACAACAAGGACGGGGCCGAGGAAAAACTGGGCCTGCACGGCAGTGACACCGCCCGCATCAGTTTCAGCGACATGCGCATTCCCGCCGAGAACCGCCTGGGCGCCGAAGGAGATGGGTTCAAGCAGCTCATGCAGACCCTCAACGGCAGCCGCATCAGCATCGGTGCACAGGCTGTGGGCATTGCCCAACGTGCCTTCCAGGAGGCCACCGCCTACGCCAAAGAGCGCAAACAATTCGGCAAACCCATCGCGGCGAACCAGGCGATTCAATGGAAGCTGGCCGACATGGATACGCGCATCGAGGCGGCCCGTCTCCTGTACCTCAAGGCAGCCGCCGAACAAGATGCCGGTCGGCTGACGCCCGAGATGGGCAGCCGGGCGAAGCTGTTTGCCAGCGAAACCGCCACTTGGGCCACCATTGAGGCGGTCCAGATTCACGGCGGCAATGGCTACACCACCGACTACCCGGTGGAACGCCTGATGCGCGATGCCAAGATCACGGAAATCTACGAGGGCACCAGCGAAATCCAGCGGCTCGTCATTGCCAAGCAATTGCTGGGTTAGATTCCGCGCCGCCGTGTGACGGGACGACGCGGCGAAAGAGGCTACTTGCGACGGCCCGCAACCTTTCGCTTGGAGGCAGTGGGTTGCGGTGCGCCGGAAGTGCGTTGCGCGGCCGGTTGAGCCGGCGCGCGAGCTTGCTTTCGAGGGGCCTTGGAGGCCATGGTGGGCTTCATGCTGAATCCCGTTCCATGAATGGAGCGGACCTTGGCTTGAATCTATGCCTCGTCGGCGATTTCTTCCCAGTCGGCGTAGGGCTGAATTGCCTCGTAAACGAGCGTCGTATCCACCGGAAGCTCCAGCTTCATCGTTTCCAAGAACAACGTGATGCTGCCGCCGTCATTGGCAGGCAACAGGCTCGGCCCTGCCCCGCCGGCCGTCATGCCGCCGAAGCTCACAACCAACCGATTGCCCGCATGCACGACATCATCCTGCGGGAAGGCGTTGACATCCACCGAGATGATTTCGTCGGCAATGGATTGCCGGCCTTCTTCGAGGCCGTGGGCATGGTTGAGGCTGAGGGCGCCGTGGTTGAACCACCGCACCGAATCTCCGTCCGCTTCACCCAAGCTGAAGATGAGGTACGCGCGATTCGCACTGGCACGGACGTCGCCGGTGAGCCGAATCAGGCCGCTCAGCGTCATGTCTTCTTCCAATGGCGCGGATTCGAATGTGGCCCGTGTTCCCACCTGGACCTGTTCCGTTCCCAACAGGTGCCCAGTCGGCGTCACCATGTAGCTGACTTGACCGCCGCTGCCCGGTGCCTCGCTCAGGGTGCCTTCCCCGAAGTGGAGCGTTTGCCACGTGACATCCTGCGGCGGCCAGCGCTCTTCGTGGCGCCAGCGGTGGTCATCGTCTTGCACCTGAACTGCGGGAGCATCCAAAATGCCCGTGTCCACTTCCTTGAGGAATTGGTCAAACCAAGCCACCAGCGTCTGGTTCCACCAATCGTCCCGGCAGGCACCTTGGTAGCCCCCCACGAAAGTCGTGGATTTGCACTGCGCTTCCAGGCCGGATGGGGACGGCCACGCGTGGACCCATTGGCCAAGCCACACTTTCATGGGAACGCCGCTATCCCAGAGGAGGTCCAGCCAATCCTCCATCATGTGGGGCTTGACGTTCCAGTCTTGCAAGCCGTGAATGTAGAAGACGCTGGCGCGCTCCACGTCCCGTTCATCGGCCATGTATTCGGCGCCAAAGTCACGCACTTGCCAGTAGGCGTCCTTGTTGCCGTCCACGCCGCTGCTGGCGCCGCCTTGTTGAACGTCCGTTTGCTCCGGGCACAGTTCGCCGGCGATGGCACCGGGCACGGTTTCCACATCCGTCGGGTCGAACTGCGGGCCCACCAACACCCAGTAGTACGTGTTGAAGGCGGGGCCTTGAGGATTGATGGGAACACCGTTGACAAAGTTGTACTTGTACATGTCCGAGATGCCGCTGATGGGCACGATGGTCTTCAAGCTGGGAGGGGCTTCCACCCACACATCCTGGGGCGTCGTTCCGGGGTAGCTGACGCCAATGAGCCCCACGTTGCCGTTGCTCCAGGGCTGGCCGGCCAAGTGTTCGATGACCGCCGCGGTGTCCTTGGCTTCTTGGGGCCCGGCTTGGCTGAAGCACCCGCCGCTGTTGCCGGTCCCGCGCACGCTGCTGACCCCGACCGCGTAGCCACGTTCAATCAGCTCAGCGCCGACGCGACCGCGACTTGTGGGTTCGCCGCCACCGTAGTATGGCGTGACTTCGAGAACCACCGGGACCGGCCCCTCGACGAGAGGACGGATGATCCACGTGTCCAACTCGATGCTGGATTCGCCCAAGGGACCCGGGACCGATGTGCGGTATTGCTCCGTCACGGTGGGCAAATCAAGCACGCGTTCGGAAAGGTCATGGAA
>JBFJWV010000109.1:0-5141 GCA_041623515.1 Thermoplasmatota archaeon
GCCATGTACCCGACCATCCTGAAGGCCAAGAACCTCACCGCGGACACCGTCCAGCCCGCCCGGGCCAATGAGACCCCGGATGACTGGCTGTGGCTGGACCGTTTGGACAGCCGATTCGCCGAGTCCGGAAAGTACCATGTGCGCAAGCCGACCGATGAGGAAAGCTACGCCCAAGGGCGCGGTTGGATGATTGGCATCAAGAAATCTCCCGATGACGGCATGGTCAACTTGGCCATGACCGGCATCCTGGACACCATCCAGAAAGTCAAGGACGCACGGGCGGCGGCCAAGGAAGCGGGCGACGACACCCGCATTCACGACATGACCTACGCCAGCTTGAAGGCGGCCCGCAATGCAGGCACCCACGGCATCATGGTGGCGGTCAACGTGTCATGCCGGCAATTCAACATGTGGGGCGGCGCAGCCATCACCACCATTGGCCAGAAAGTGCTGCACGAGACCCGGGAAGGATTCGAAAAGCGCGGACGACGGGTCGTGTACGGCGACACGGACGGCATCTACCTGGCCTGCAGCAAAAGTGCAGGCAATCTCCCGCACATGGCGGCCGCACTCAACGCCGACGTGGAGCCCCGCGAAGACGCCTGGATTACCCTGCCCGACGATGCCATGGAAGCCATTGATGCCATGAACACCCATTGGCGGGAATTCCTGAATTACCCCGGCTTCGAACTGGAAGCCGAGGTGTCCGATGCCATGGTTTTCGTGGTGCACAAGAACTACCTGAAGTTCAGTGCCAAAGACGGCAAGCTGAAAATGGAAACCAAAGGCAACAACTTCAAGGGAAGCGACAAGGCACCCCTGGCGCGGACGCTGCTTTCCGACATCATGGCCATCGCCTTGCGGGAAGTGGCCGACTGGGACGACGAAGAGGAAGCCCGTGAGCGCATGAAGGCCGCCATCAAGCGCGCCACGGCGGAGGTCATGAAGGATCGCGACGTGACCGACACCGAATGGGATGAATTGACCCTCCGGCAGCAAGTGCGCCCCATCAAGAGTTACAAGCCGAACCCCGACGGCAGCGCCAGCAGCTTCGCCGTTCGCTCCGCGGCCATTGAGCATTTGCTGGAGGAACAGCTCACAGCGAGCCGCAAGATGAAATTCATTGTCTGCAAGGACCCGCTGCCACTGTACAGCCATCCGCAGGCACAAACCTGGGCCAAGGACCGTCTCGGGCGGCAGGGACTCACCTTCACGCCACGCAAGCCCAACAAATCCGGCATCAAGCCCGTGGAATACATGTGGCCCATTGACCGCGTGGAGCCACACATGATTGACTGGACATGGTACAAGGACACCGTCGAGAACTACGTGAAGGGGGCCTTCGGCTTCAACAGCCTGGAACTGGCCACCCAACGCGACCTGAGCAGCTGGTTCTGATTCGCAACCCCCATACCCGACCGCCTTGTGCGCGCTGCCGTGCAGCATTGGTTGATGAAGTCCGAACCGGACGTTTACTCCATCCACGACCTTCAACGCGACGGCTCAACGCATTGGGACGGCGTGCGCAATTACCAGGCGCGCAACACCATGCGCGACGACATGAAGGTCGGCGACAAGGTGCTGTTCTACCACTCCAACGCGAAGCCGCCGGGCGTCGCCGGGGTGGCAACGGTCTGCAAGGAAGGCTACCCGGATCACACGGCGTTTGACGCCAGCAGCAAGTACCACGATCCCAAATCGGATCCAGAAAATCCGCGGTGGATGATGGTTGACATCGCCTTCGACCGGGCCTTCGAATCCCTGATTCCCTTGGACGCCCTCAAGTCCAATCCGGCTCTCGACGGCATGGCATTGCTGCAGCGCGGCCAACGGCTCTCCGTGCAGCCGGTTTCCGCGGCCCACTATGCGGCGGTTCTTGCCATGGCCGACTAGGCGATCGTCTTGCGGTAGGCCCGCACATTAACCAACACCAGCAGCGCGGTGATGGGCACAATGGTGGCGCCAGCAACCAACAGATTCTGCCACGCGTCCGACCAGCCATCCAGCATCAGCGACCGCATGCCCTGAATCAAGTAGTCAAGGGGGTTGAACAGAATGACCGACTGCAACCATTCCGGCAGCAGTTGCTCGGGCATGTACGCCGTGCTCAAGAAGAGGAAAATGAAGAACAACGGAATCGCTGACTGGGCGGCCTGGTCACTGCGTGTGCGCAGCGCCAGCCCCATGCTCATGAGCCCGCTGGTGGCGGCGCTCACGAAGACGGCCATCACAACCATGACAACGGCTCCGAGAATCCCGGTTTCAATGCGGGCCCCCAGCGCCATGGCCAAGGACAAAACCAACACGCCTTGCAATGCAACGCGCGTCATTTCCGCCATGAGCCGCGCCATCAACACAGCCGAGGGGGACGCGGGCGTGGTTCGCAGCTTGTCGAAGTAACCGGTGCGCAGGTCCACAATGAGGGCCGCGCTGCTGTTGGCCATGCCCAAGAACGTGGTCAGCAAGACAATGGCCGGCGTGATGAACGCGTAGTAATTGGTGCCGGCGTACGGGTGGCCGGGCAAGTCCGTGGTTGCGCTGAAGATGCTTCCAAACAGCAACAACTGAACAACGGGCATCACGATTCCGAACACAAGCACGGTGGGGATGCGCGGCAGTTGCCGCATGTTGCGGCCGTAGAGTCGCCAAAAGTTTGCGAACGCGCTGGCATTGCTCATGCCGCGACCTCCGCTTGGTCTTCTTCCAGGCTTGAGCCGGTGTAGCGCAAGAAGACGTCATCCAGCGTCGGTTCCAAGACACGCGTGCTCGTGACCACCAGGTTCTGCTTCGTGGCCACTTGCAAGGCTTTCATCAGTTTGGTTGCGCCGTCCGCCACCCGCAGCTCAATGGTGCCATCGAATACGTCCACGGCGTCTTCACCGAATTCCTTCTCGAAAGCTTCGGCTTGGCCAGCGTCCGGCGCCGTCTCGAGGCGCATGCGAATGCGATCGTGGCCCACGCTTCGCTTGAGGTTCTCCGGCGTGTCAATGGCAACCAGCTTGCCTTCGCTCATGATGCCGATGCGGTCGCACAGTTCGTCCGCCTCCTCCATGTAGTGGGTCGAAAGCAGGATGGTCAACCCGGCATGGTCCCGAAGCCGCCGCAAAATGGCCCATAGTTCCGACCGGCTGGTGGGGTCCAAACCCGTGGACGGCTCATCCAGGAAGAGAACCTGGGGCCGGTGAATGATGGAGACGGCAAGATCCAAGCGGCGTTGCATGCCGCCACTGAAACGCGTGACGCGGCGGCGGGCGTGCTTCTCCAGGTTGAAGATGCGCAGCAACTGCCTGGTCCTCTTGCGCGCCGTCGCGGCGTCCAAGCCGTACAGCCGGGCATGAAACCGCAGCATTTCCTCGGCCGTTGCCAAGTCGTCCATGCCGACTTCCTGCATCGCGAACCCGATGCGTTCGCGGACGCGGCGTGCTTGACGCTGCACATCCATTCCGAGCACGGACGCTTGGCCTTTGCTCGGCCGGTGCAGCGTGCCCAGCATCCGCATGGTGGTGGTTTTGCCCGCGCCGTTGGGTCCCAGCAGGCCAAAAATCTCGCCCTGTTCTACCTGGAAGCTGACTCCTTTGACCGCATGGGTACCATCGCGGTACCGTTTATGCAGGTTTGAGACGGCGATGACTGGGGCCACGCGTCGGCGACGCCGGGTGTGCCTCTTCAGTCTGTTGGGGTGGGCAACCGGTCCGAAGACACGGTCAAGTAGGCACCCCCGGTGCAACGGACGTGGGCATGGACGTGGCGAGCATTCGCGCTCAATTTCCCATCCTTGAGCGCAAGATCGAAACCTTGAGTGGTTCCCAGTCCCTGGTCTTCATGGATCACGGCGCCAGCACCCACGCGCCGCAACCGGTACTGGACGCAGTCAGCGATTTGCACACGCAGCATTACGCCAACATCCACCGCGGCAACCACCACCTCAGTCTGGAGGCATCCAACCTGTTCGATGCCGCGTCCCAGACCTTCGCCGACTTCATCGGCGCGGACGCGGAAACCGGCTGCTTTGTCATGGGCGGCAACACCACCGACAGCCTCAGCTTGGCGGCCCATGTCATGCGCGACACGCCGGGCAAAACCCTGACCACCATCGCGGAACACCACAGCAACGACCTCAGTCACCGCAACCAAGGCGACGTCCTGCATGCGGACGTGGATGCGCAGGGCCGCGTGCTTCTCGACGACGCGGAGCAGCTCCTGCAACAGCACGATGTGAAGCTGGTGGCGGTCACGGGATGCAGCAACGTCACGGGGTACTTCCCCCCCATTCATGATTTGGCGCGCATGGCCCACGATGCGGGCGCAAAAATCCTGGTCGACGCCGCGCAACTTTACGCCCACGCACCCATTGATGTGAAGGCCGACGACCACCCGGAGCACATCGATTTCTTGGCGGCAGCGGGCCACAAGTCCTACGCGCCGTTTGGCAGCTCATTCTTGTATGGCCCCACCGAGGCATTCGATGCGGCGCCGCCCTACATGCCCGGCGGCGGCACGGTTGACTGGGTAACCCCCGCCGATGCGTGGTACACCAAGAGCCCCGACCGCCACATGGGCGGAACCCCCAACATCACCGGCGTGGTGGCCTTCGCAGCCGCCACCGAGTGGCTTGCTTCGTTCGGCATGGATGCGGTTCGCGAGCACGAGGTTGAACTGAGCAACGTGCTGTTCAAGCGGTTCGCCGAGCTGGAAGAAACGCATGACGTGGATTTGTTCGGGCCCAAGACGTCGGACGAAAAGGCCGGCGTGTTTTCTTTCATCGTGCCGGACGTTCGGCACGACGTGGTCAGCCGCGTGCTATCCAATGAATACGGCGTCGCGACGCGCAACGGCTGCTTCTGCGCGCACCCGCTGCTGCACAAGTTGCTGAAGCTGGAGGACACGAGCCATTGGACCGATGCCCTCTCCCGCGGCGACGACGTGGAACTGCCGGGGGCCACGCGGGCCACCATCGGCATTTACCAAAACGAAGCGGACATTGAGCGCTTCATCAACGGCCTGGATGCGGTTGTCAACCAATCGTGGAAGGGCGACTACGGGAACTCCGCACCCATGGTGGGTGCGCAAACGGAAGCATCGTAGATGGCCTGGGAATTCGCAGTCGTCGTGCTCGTTGCCTTGGTGGCTTCGACGCTCAC
>JBFJWV010000110.1:0-5126 GCA_041623515.1 Thermoplasmatota archaeon
ACGCACGGCGCGGAGTTCTGGCCAGTTTTGGCAAAGTGGACGCGGGTTTCCATGGGAATCTCACCGTTGGATGCTTCAATGCCAGCCACGAAACCATTGAAATCCCGGTGGGCGACCGCTTCTGCCAAATCGTGTTGGAAGACCTCAAATCGCCGCCCCAGGCGTCCTATGCCGACAAGTCCGGCAACTACCAAGGACAAACGGGCGTCACGTTGGCCAAGAACTGATGGACCTGCCGGAGCTGCCGACGGTGGATGGCAGCCCGTGCGAGAAGCACAACTGCAGTTTGTGCTGCTACGACATCGAGATGATTCTCACCAACGACGACTTGGCCAGGCTGCAAACTGCACGTCCGGGGGAGGATTTCTGGTTCCAAGCGGACGATGGGTACATCCAACTGCGCACGCAACGCATCGACACCGCCCACGGACAGCCGTGCCACTTCCTTGAGGATGGACGTTGCTCCGTTTGGGCCGACCGGCCCGAAGGATGCCGCCTTTACCCCGCGGTCTGGGACGACAGCATTCGTGCAGCCACACTCGATGCAGATTACTGTCCGCACACGGATGAATTCCGGTTGCCAGCCAGCATGAACGATGCCACGCGGCGGCTTGCCACCCGGTTGGAGCAAGAACGCGCCGCGCGGATGCCTTCGACACCCTGATAGGGTCGCCGGCCACTGGCAGGTTATGAGCGCGGAGATTGCCAATCTATCCATTGCCGCCGCCATCCTGCTGGCCGGCGTCGCCGCCGCCTTGATGGTTGTCGGCTTGGTTGCTTCCATTCGCCTGAAACACGGTCGCATGATTGGCGTCACGGTGGCCTTTGCACTGTTGGCGTTGCAGGGCGTCTTGGCTGCGCTGGATGCGTATGCTACCCGAGCGGAGCCGGTGTTTCCCACCTCGACCTTGCTGAGCCTTGGCGTCGTCATTGCCCTGTACGTGGCGGTCCTGAACCGGTGATGCATGGGTCCGCCGACCAAGGAAGATGTCCTCGATTTGGATGCCCGCCGCGGCATCGTCGCGGCCATCAGCAAGCATCCGGGCCTGCACCTTCGAGCCTTGGCTGAACGCTTGGACATGCCCGTTTCCACGGTCGAATACCACACCTATCACTTGCAACGGCACGGGCATCTCTCCGTTCGGGAAGAGGGCGGCTACAAGTCGTTCTACCCGGCCGAAGGCATTGACCGGCGGGACAAGGACATCCTGTACTTGGTGCGTCACGAAGCGCCGCGCCGGATATGCATGCATTTGCTGCTCCATCCGGGCGCGACGCCCAAGGACCTCAAGCAAGTGGTCGACTTGTCCGCGCCCACCCTGAGCTTCCATCTCAAGAAGCTGCGGGTGGCGGGTTTGATTGAGGAAGAGCCAGCGGGCCGGACGAAGACGCTGACGGTGGCCGACCCGGAGCGGGTCGCCAACGTTCTGGTGACGTACCGCCGTTCCTTCCTCGACGATGTGGTGGACCGGTTCGCCGATACGTGGCTGTCGCTCAATTAGAGGTCGTCGCCGCGGCGGGGTCGGAACAACACCGCGGCGGCCATGACGCTGCCAACGACGCCGAAGATGACGCCGGCGATGACGCTCGGGGCAGAAACGAACTCCCCGATTCCCTGCACAGTGATGGCGTGGACGCTCCAGTGGGGAACGCTGGCAATCAATTGCAGGCCGTTGACATCGCTGATGATCCAGTATTCGGGCTGTCCGCCGTCGTCAGTGGCGTCGAGGACGTCGCTGAGGTCCGTGGCTTGGCGAATGATGACTTCCGTTTCGCTGCCGTCATCGAACACGTCGAAGTAGCGCACAACAAGTGTCGGGCCCGATAGAATCTCGGGGTCCACATCCAAGACAATGGTTCGGCCTTCGAGCAGCTCGGCGCTCACGGTGACACGGAAGTCGGCTTCTTCGCCGCCGGCGGTGGCGCCGGTTTGCTTGGTCTTGACTTCCACTTGGACATCGTAGCCGCCGCCCGTGCTGGCGTCATCCGCCGTCACGGCCGCTTTGCCAATGCTAACGCGGGCGCCAACTTTGCCCTGCTGCTTGGCTTCGGCAATGCGTTGTTCGCGCTCCCAGCGGTCGTCATCGCTGCCAACCTCGTCGGCGTAATCGGCCGCGCACTCCTTGCGGTCGTCCGCGGTCGTGGCCGTGTTGCGGCAGGTCCTGAATTCGCGCTGGGCCTCTTGTTGGTCTTCGCGCTGATCCTGCTCCTCTTGGTAGCGGCGGAATTGCTTGCACTGTTCCGCGTGGTCCGGGTGGGGATCGTCGCAGTAGTCATCGAAGCAATCCTCCTTTTCCTCGCGGTCCTCGATTTGGCTGCATTTGGCCGCTTCGTGGTGGCGATCGGGGTCGATGCCGTCGTCGTCCTTGACGGCCTCGTCCTCCTTGGTGGGCTCCGAAGGTTCCTGGTCGGCGTGGTGTTCGTCCTGGGTGTCCGTGTCCTTGGGAGGCTCTTCGTCATGGCCTTCATCGGCCGTGCCCGAGTCGCTGTCTTTGGGGTCCTCGTGTTCGATGAGGCGGCAGCTCTCCACCTTCTCGACGTAATGGCGGTCTTCCAAGACGCGGCGCAATTCATCGCAGGCGTCCTTGGTGAGGCCGTCGGCGCCGAAGCCGCGGGGGAAGTCCGGATGGAAATGGGGTCCGTGTCCGCCGAATTCGGCGATGACGGCTTGCAAATCTTGTTTGTGCGTGGCGTTGAATCGTTCAATGACAAATCCGGCCAAACCGAATTCCTCGTGATCGTGGACTTCGGGGTCGTCGCCGGATGCGCTTGTGCCACTGCCATCTTGTGCCAAGGCGGCGGGGGCGACCAAGAAAAGGCCAGCAATCCAGACTGCGTTCCAGTTCATACTGTGTCATTGCCCGGCCAGCCAATATAAGCAACCCTGGACACGAGTCGAATGGTCGGGGGTTGAGGGGCCAAACTCCCCCCAAAAGAACCGTTCGAATCCTGTGCGACGCCCCCTATATACTCTGGCCGACCACAAGGGGTACAACGTCTGCGAGACGTTACGCAACCACCGACCATTGGGCCGGGGTGATGCGGGCGGTGCCTGCGTGCCCCGGCCCTCCCTTTTGCGGTGCTACTGCACCTGTTGCTTCCCAGTCCTAGGAATCCGTCGCCGGCGCTTCCGGTGGCTTGTTGGTCGTGGCGGGGTCCACCCAAGCGAACGTCACCGACGTCGCGTCGGGCCCGGTTTGGATGGCATTGGTCGCCGGTCGGGTGTTGATGGCCCGGACGATGCCGGTTGGGCTGTAGCAGCCTCCCTGTCCATCTTCGCCCCGGTGCGCTTCCCAGCACGGCGCCCGCGGGTCGGCCGTGGAGGCGTCTTCACTGGCGACGAGCAGCACGATTTGATGGCCCTTGGGGACAACTTTTGCAGTGGGGAGCAGGGGGATTTCCCAGCTGTATTCCTTGCCGGGTTGCGAATCTTCCCAGGTCCCTTCGCCGCCGTGAACGCGGCTGTCTGCGTATCCTTGGGCGATGCGTTGCCAAGAACCATCCGGTGCTTCGTCGAGCAAGTAGACCACCCATTTGGTTTGTGTCGAGGTCGAAGTTGCAACCAGGTGCACGCGTGGCTCGCCATTGACCAGCATGTCTTGGGCCAGTGGATCGGAGCGGAAGGTGACGTTTGCGTCCACCCATGACCCCCGCTGCGCGCCGGGGGTGTCCGAGTAGCGACGCCAACCCTCGCTCGCCTCCGACCCCAGTGTGCCGGTGGGGCCTGCCAACAGGGTCACCTGCTCGCTGCCGTCGATGGGCCAGTCGTGGCTTTCATGCCACACGCCGGTGGAGTCTTCCACCAAGACGCGGGGTTCTGACCAGAGGCCGTTGTCCACGCCATGCAGGGTCGCATCCATCCATCGGTGGCGCCAGTCGGCAAACTGCTCGGCTGGGTGGCCCGTCATGTCGGGCCAACTGTGGTACCACCAGCCAAAAATGGCGTACTTCGGAAAGTCGTCGGGCAGAGCGTCCCAGTACATTTGCGAGTGGTCGGGATGCACGTTCATGTCCACGAAGCCGTGGGTGAGGAGGATGGGTGCGGTCACTTCGGGAAGGATATGGCGCGCCAGGTGCCGGTCTTCCCATTTCTCCGTCCAAGGACCGTCGATTTGGCCGAAGTCCAGCAGGGTTTCTCCCGTGCAGGCCGCGGCTTGGGCCATGGCCGACTCCGCGTCGGCGTACATGGCGGGTTGGCTTTCGACCGTTTGGTAGAACTCGTTGATTTGCTCGAGGCGGGCACCGAGGACCCATTGGTCCTGGTAGTAGCTAACGACGGGGGCGTGGGCCAACGCGGCGGTCAATTCGGGCACGGCCGCGTGCGCGACGACACTTCCCATGCCGGGGTGGCTGACGCCATCGGTGACGACCCGGCCGTTGCTCCAGGGCTGGTTGACAATCCATTCGTGAAACACTTGGGCATCCGAGCGGTCGGCGCTGCCGCCAAAGTCCAAGCATCCTTCTGAGCCGTTGGTGCCGCGCGCGTCCGCTTCCACGTAGGCAACACCGCTGCGCACCACATTCATCCATGCCCCGCCAGGCGGAGCATCGGGTGTAGCGGGCGTTGACAGGCGGCCGCTTTGGTACGGCGTGATTTGCTGCAAGGTGGGGAACGTGGTGCCTTCAGTGAATCCGGCCGGCAGGTGGACTGTCATGGTGAGGCCGGTGCCGTCAGCGGCGTCAATGCGGACAATGTCGGTGGTCACGTCGGTGTAAATGTCCTCGGTGAGGGCATCGCGCCATTCCTGCGTCGACCACCGAGGTGCATCCGTGCCGGCTCCCGTTTCGCCGGCACCGGGGGCGTCCGTGACGCAACCGGCAAGCACCAGGGAGGCCAGCACGAGCGCTGTGAGGGTGGATTTCATGGACTTGGATTTCCGGTGGCGTTCGAGTAGGTTGTGGTGCATCCGTCGCTCTTGCAGCCCTTCTTTTTTGTAATACACCCGCCTCGAACACGCTTGAGGACCCGGATTGGCCACGATTGCGGAGCAAATCAAGGATCTTGAGGACGAGATTCTCAAGACCCAGAAGAACAAGGCGACGGAGTTTCACATTGGGAAGCTCAAGGCGAAAATCGCCGCTCTGAAGCGTGAGCAAGAAAAGCAGGCGGCAGCCAGCGGCGGGGG
>JBFJWV010000111.1:0-5111 GCA_041623515.1 Thermoplasmatota archaeon
GAGGCGTACCAGGCCGCGTTCTCGGACAAGACCCGGTTCGTCAGCATCGCCCACGTCAGCAACGCCTTGGGCACCATCAACCCCGTTTCCGACATCGTGCGCATTGCCCACAAGCACGGCGTCAAGGTGCTGCTGGACGGCGCGCAAGCGGCGCCCCACACCAAGGTGGACGTGGTCGCCATCAATTGCGACTTCTACGCAATCAGCGGCCACAAAATGTACGCCCCCACGGGAGTCGGCGCGCTCTACGGTCGCAAGGATCTGTTGCAATCCATGCCCCCATGGCAAGGCGGCGGCGACATGATTGCATCCGTTTCCTTCGACGGCACCACGTACAACGACTTGCCCTACAAGTTTGAAGCTGGGACCCCAAACATTGCAGGCGGCATCGGCATGGGCAAAGCCATTGAGTGGATCGAAAGCGTCGGCGTTGAAGCCATCGCGGACCACGAACACGCTCTGCTGGAATACGCAACGGACAAACTGACCGACATCCCTGGCGTCCGCATCATTGGCACCGCTCCGGAGAAGGCAGGCGTGGTGAGCTTCACCATCGCAGGCGTTCACCCCCACGATGTGGGCAGTCTGCTCGACCGCTTGGGCATCGCCGTGCGCACCGGCCATCACTGCGCCCAACCCGTCATGGACCGCTTCGACGTCCCCGCCACAAGCCGCGCCAGCTTCGCCGCCTACAACACCCGGGAAGAAGTGGACCGGCTGGTCGCTGGCGTCAAACAAGTCATCGAGCTCTTCGGAGGTGCGTAATGGACGCCATGCGCGACCTGTACCAGCAGGTCATCATGGACCACAACCGCAACCCACACAACTTCCACGCCATGGACGATGCCACCCAGCACGTGGACGGAAACAACCCATTGTGCGGGGACAAAATCACGGTCTTCGTCAAAGTCGAAGGCAAGCGCGTGGTTGACGTGAGTTTCCAAGGCGTCGGCTGTGCCATCAGCAAGTCAAGCGCGAGCCTGATGACGGACGCACTCAAGGGCAAATCGGTGGACGAGGCCCGGCAGCTCTACACGGCGTTTCACGACATGGTCACCCGCGAGGGGGATGTGGACCCGGAAACGCTGGGCAAGCTCCGCGTGTTTGCAGGCGTCGGCGAATTCCCCGCTCGCGTCAAATGCGCCACGTTGGCCTGGCGCACCGCCGATGCAGCATTGCAAGGCGATACGGAAGCGGTGAGCACCGAATGAGGGCGCACGCCAAACCGGAGGAAGTTCTGCTCAGCCGGCCCGTGACTGCCGTGCAAATTCCCGAGGGCGAGGAGGTGCTGCTGCAGCCGCAACCGCTCCTTCTCACGCAATCCCTGGGCGGGTCGTTCACGGTTCAGGCGCGGGACAATCGCAAGTACCGCATTGAGGGAACCGATGGGCCGGCCATCGGCAAGGAAGTACCCGAGGGCGCGTTGACGGCCGACGACAATGCCGAGCCCCTTGAGCCGGAAGAGGCAACCACGCGTGCGTGGGAGTTGCTGCGGCATGTCCACGATCCCGAAATTCCCATTGACATTGTGGAGCTGGGACTGGTGTACGAACTGGAAATCCACAAGCGCGGCGACGGCAAACTGGTGGCCTTGGTCAAGATGACCCTGACCGCCCCCGGCTGCGGAATGGGCGATTTTCTGATTGCCGACGTCGAGCGGGTCCTGAAAACCATCCCCGGGGTGGCCGCGGTGGATGCCAAGTTTGTCTTCGACCCCGTTTGGAATCCCTACACCATGATGTCCGAGGCCGCCAAGTTGCAGCTGGGCATGCTGTAAACGGGCGTCAGCACGTTTTTCATCCCGCTGCGCCATTCAATGGCTCCATGCGGCGCTTGCTTGTGCTCTTGTTGCTGGCGATGCTTCTTGCCGGGTGCAATGACAGCGATCCCGACGACGCCCCGGACGACCCGGGCAGCGACGATGGAAGCGACGGCACCGACGGAGGCGACGGCACCGATGGTTCCGACGGAGGCGACGGCACCGATGGCAACGGCACGGGAATCATGGAACCGGCTGAGCCCCGCGACCCCGTGACGTGGAACCTGGACATAACGGACAACGCGTTTCCAGATGGTTCCATCACCATCCAAGTCGGCGACACGGTGACGTGGACGCACCGAGGGACCAACCCCCACACGGTGACATCGGACGACGGGACCACATTCCACTCGGGCGACTGTCCTGGCACCGCATGCATCACCCCCGCCAACCCCACCTATTCCTACACATTCGGCGCCGAAGGAGAGTTCGCCTACCACTGCCAAATTCACGGCGGCATGACGGGCACCATCACCGCGCTGGAGCGGTACGACGGCACCCCAACGCCCTGAAGATGGGGGTTGATATGTTCATGTTGTGCGCACGGGTTCGTGCAACATTCGATTTTTGCCGAAATGAACACGGAGAAATTCGGCGGTTGCCGTTGGGCCAACACCCAATCCTCAAATAGGCCCTCGAAGGGCAACGGTCCATGAGCAAGGAGTCTGTGCAAGTTGCCGACGCAACGCCCACGCCCTCCGAAGATGCCGTGGCGCGCCTGCGCGAGCGCAAAGCCAAGGCATTGCAAGGAGGCGGCCTGCAGCGCATTGAGAACCAACACCAGAAAGGCAAGTACACGGCGCGCGAGCGTCTCGAACTCTTGCTCGACCCCGGCTCCTTCGTCGAAATGGATCCCTTCGTCCGCACCCAATCCACCGACTTCGGCATGGAGAAGACCCGCTTCGACGGCGATGGCGTGGTATGCGGCCACGGCACCGTGCACGGACGCATGGTGTTCGTGTATGCTCAAGACTTCACGGTCCTAGGAGGTAGCCTGGGTTACCAAACCGGCCAAAAAATCGCCAAGGTCCTCGACCAAGCGGTCGCCTGCGGCGCCCCCGTCATCGGCTTCAACGACTCCGGTGGCGCGCGCATCCAAGAGGGTGTGGCCAGCCTCGCCGGCTATGGCGACATCTTCTTCCGCAACGTGAAGGCCAGTGGCGTGGTCCCACAAATCAGCGTCATCGTGGGCCCCAGCGCCGGCGGTGCGGTCTACTCACCGGCACTCACCGACTTCATCATCATGGCCGACCACACCAGCCACATGTTCGTGACCGGTCCCGACGTCGTCAAGACCGTGACCGGCGAAGAAGCCAGCCAAGAAGAGCTGGGTGGCAGCAGTGTGCACACCGTCAAATCCGGCGTGGCCAGCTTCAGCGGCAACGACGAAGACGACGCCATCGAAATCATCCGCACCTTGCTTGGGTACATCCCACCCAACAACTTGGCGGAGCTCCCCATCCTCGAAGACCCCGGCGATTCGCCGGGCCGCATGGACCCGGAACTCGATTCCATTGTGCCGAGCAACGCCAACAAACCGTACGATGTGCGGCAAGTTGTCCAGCGCGTCATGGACAAGGATTCGTTCTTCGAAATCCAGCCCAAATGGGCGCAAAATCTCGTGATTGCCTTTGCGCGCCTCAACGGAGTTCCCGTTGGCGTCGTCGCCAATCAGCCGGCCGTCTTGGCCGGCGCCCTGGACATTGAGGCAAGCATCAAGGGAGCCAAGTTCATTCGGTTCTGCGACGCATTCAACATCCCCATCATCAGCTTCGTTGACGTGCCTGGCTTCCTGCCCGGATTGGGCCAAGAGCATGGCGGCATCATCCGCAACGGCGCCAAGTTGCTCTACGCGTACTGCGAAGCCACGGTGCCCAAGCTCTCCGTGACCCTGCGCAAATCGTACGGTGGCGCGTACATCGTGATGAGCAGCAAGCACGTGGGCAGCGATCTCAACATCGCATGGCCCCAAACAGAAATCGCCGTCATGGGAGCTGCAGGGGCCGTGGAAATTTTGCACCGCCGCGAACTGATGACCCTGGCCGAAACGGACCCCGCGGCCGCGGCCGCCAAAAAAGCCCAGTTTGAAGCGGACTACCAACAGAAGTTCGCAAACCCGTACGTCGCCGCTGAGCGCGGTTGGATTGACGACATCGTCGAGCCCCGCGAAACCCGACCCCGGCTCATCGCCGCATTGCTGCCGCTTCTCAACAAGCGCGAGCAACGCCCGAGCAAGAAGCACGGCCTCACCCCCCTCTAATCTGCCCCATTTGGTGCCCCATGCCCCAGGAACCCATTGCCATCATTGGCCTCGGCTGCGTGCTCCCAGACGCCCCCAACGTGGAGGCGTTTTGGAACAACCTCAAGCAAGGCAAGTCCAGCATTCGCGAAGTGCCCCACGACCGCTGGGACCCGGATCTCTACTGGTCCGCTGACAAAGATGCACCCGACAAGACGTATGCCAAAATCGGTGCATTCGTGGCCGACGATGCCTTCGACGGCATCCAGTACCGCATGCCACCCAAGGTGGTCGAGCAAGTGGACCCTTGCCAGCGGTGGGCCTTGTCAGCGACCCGGCAGGCCATGCTCGACGCAGGGTATGCCACCGGCATCCGCGGCGACGCAGGCCGCGACTTCGACCGCGACCGTTGCGCCGTCATCATTGGAAACGCCATGGGAGGCGAAACCAACAAGATTGCCACGAAGCGGTTGTTTTGGCCCGAAGCACGGGCCGCCATCCAAGCGGACGAGGACTTCCAGAAGCTCCCGGCGCAAGAACAAGCCAACATTTTGGAACGGGCCGAAGAGCGCTACAAAGCCAGCACGGTGCCCATCACCGAAGACACCATGCCCGGGCACCTGAGCAACGTCATCGCCGGACGGGTGGCAAACACCTTCGACCTGGGCGGCAAGAACTTCACCACGGACGCGGCCTGCGCGAGCAGCTTGGCCGCACTGGACGCGGCCATGGATGCGCTGCACAGCAACGAGGCCGACATGGTGGTATGGGGCGGCACCGACCGCTCCATGGATGTCACCCCCTACATTCAATTCAGCAAGATTGGCGCCTTGAGTCCCGATGGCAGCCGGCCGTTTGACAAGGACGCCAACGGCTTCGTCATGGGCGAAGGGTGCGCCATGTTCATCCTCAAGCGCCTCAGCGACGCGGAGCGCGACGGGGACACCATCCATGCCACGGTACTCGGAATTGGTGGCAGCAGCGATGGCAAAGGCAAAGGCATCACCGCGCCGAACCCCGCGGGCCAAGTGAAAGCCGTCCGGCGCGCCTACA
>JBFJWV010000112.1:0-5106 GCA_041623515.1 Thermoplasmatota archaeon
GCCCGGGACATGTTGCAGCCAGAAGAGGGTGGCATTCACCCTCGTGAGGCTGCGTACCACCACTCCGAAGTGGGGCCGGCCATGCTGGCCCAGGCCCTCGACGAGGCGGGTATGGGGCCCGATGACTTGGCGGGCATTGCATTCAGCCAGGGGCCCGGTCTGGGTCCGTGCTTGCGGGTGGCGGCCACCATGGCGCGCGCCTTGTCCATTCGGCACGAATTGCCGCTGCTGGGCGTCAATCACTGCGTGGCGCACCTGGAAATCGGCTCCGGCATGACGGACGCGGAGGATCCTTGCTTGCTCTACGCATCCGGCGCCAACACGCAGGTCATCGCGTATGCCCGGGGCGCGTTCCGGGTCTTCGGGGAAACACTCGACATCGGCATCGGCAATGGCCTCGACAAGTTCGCCCGTGACAATGGCATCCCATTCCCCGGCGGACCCCGCATCGAGAAAGAAGCCGCCACGGTGCCGGACGAACTGCTTCATCCGCTGCCATACACCGTGAAGGGAATGGACCTGTGCTTCGCCGGTACCGCCATCGCTGCGCAGCGCCTCATTGAGCAGGGCACGCCGTTTCCGGAAGTGTGCCACAGCCTCCAAGAAACGGCATTTGCGGCCTTGGTGGAAACCGCGGAACGTGCGCTGGCCCACACCGGAAAATCCGAACTGGTGCTGGGTGGCGGCGTTGCATGCAACCAACGCCTGCAAGACATGGCCCGTTCCATGTGCGAAGAGAGGGGCGCTTCCTTCCATTGCCCCCCTCGCGGCGTCCTTGTGGACAACGGCGCCATGATTGCATGGAACGGCCTGCTCAAGCTCAAGGCGAACGACCCGACCCCGGTCGCGGCCAGCGCCATCCGTCCCTACGAGCGCACCGACCAAGTGGAGGTGACGTGGAGGTGACCGTCCTCATTCACGGCGCGGAAGCCACCGTGAGTCTTGGCCAATGGCTGGGGCGCGGCGCCATCATCAAGGCACGCGTGCCGAAGGCGTACCGCCACCCGGCGCTTGACGCGACCATTCGCTCCGAGCGAACCCGCGACGAGGCGCATTTGCTCATTGCGGCGCGCCAAGCCGGAGTTCCGGTTCCCGTCCTCTACGACGTGGACCGTGAAGGCGCTGTGCTGGCCATGGAACATGTTGCTGGCCGCCCCTTGCGGCACGTGCTGGAAGACGAGATTCTCGAAGTATCCAAACAACGATTCCGGCACCTGGGTATCGTGGTGGCTGCACTGCATGCCGGTGGCGTCACCCACGGGGACTTGACCACCTCCAACATCATGGTGCCCGACCCTTCGGACCCGGAAAGTCTGGTGCTGATCGACTTCGGACTGGGCCAATCCACGCGAGAGGGCGAACCCCGGGCCGTTGACCTGCACCTCATGGAGGAAGCGTTGGAAGCCACGCATCCTCAAGGAGTGGAATTGATGGAAACCTTCCTGGAATCCTACTGTTCTCGGATGGATGGAGCGGACGATGTCGTCCGGCGGCTTGAAGGGGTTCGGGAGCGTGGACGGTACCGTGTCGCAGGGTAAGCACACGATTCGATTCGTGACCGGAAACCCCGGCAAACTGCGCGAAGTGCAGGAGCACTTGGCTCCCCATGGATGGGTCGTGGTCCAAGCGGATGCGCGCTACCCGGAGATTCAAGCCAACAGCCTCGAGGAAGTGGCGGCCGCAGGCGCCCAGCACTTGCTGGAGCAAGGCCTTGAGCCACCCTTCCTGCTCGAAGATGCCGGTCTGTTCGTCACGGCGCTGCGTGGCTTCCCCGGCGTTTATTCCAGGCACGCCCAGGACACCATTGGAAACGCCGGAATCTTGCAGTTGATGCTCCCGGTGGAAGAGGAGCTGCGCACGGCCGCTTTCGAGGCATGCCTCACGTACGTCGACGAAGACCGCACCATCCACCACTTCACGGGTCGATGCGTAGGCCGCATTGTTTCCAACGCGCGCGGAGCAGGCGGTTTTGGGTTCGACCCCATTTTTGCACCCCATGGAAGTGCCTTGACATTCGCCGAAATGGATGGCGCCGCGAAATCGGCCGTAAGCCATCGCGGCAAGGCCGTTGCAGCGTTCTTGGCCGGCGTCGTTCAATCAGCAAAGAGATAAGTGCGGGGCTTCTTGGCTCGCTCGATAGCGATGGCAGGAGCCAACGGAAAACGACTGACAGGCATCATTCTGTTCATTCTCGCCATTGTTGGCGTCGCGGCATTCATTTTCTTGCTGTACGCCGACGCAGAAGGCTTGGAGAACGTTCCCGGCGTAGGCGATGTGGCCAACCTGGCCATCCTCGTCGCCATTCTGCTTGGCATCATGGCGCTCGTCATCATTATTCTGCTTCTGGTCAGGCTGTACGACCGCCGCGAGCACGAAGCGGCGGAAGCCGAGGCCTTCTTCATTCCCGAAGACAACGAAGACGACTTGCTCGACTTTGCTGAGGTCACGGATGAAGTGGAGGAAATTTCGGAAGCAGACGACGGCGACGATGCCGTGCTGACCCTGGAGAAAGTGGTTCCCCACGACTTGGCCGGCGTCCCCCTCGGATCCCATGCCTGGGGCACCACGGCCGTTTCGGGCAACAGCCGCGTCCACAGCTTCCACTACCCGCTCAATGAGCCGTCCGGCCTCTACAACAACGACTACATCACCATCAACAGCGCCGGTGACCAAGTCAAGCTGCGCACCTTGCTTGCGGCGCCTCCGCACGCGTTCGATGGCCGCAGTGACGAGCCCGTTCGCGGCGCAACCGGCGCGGCGAAATCCGAATTGGAAAAGCGCCTGGCCGAACGGCCCAAGAAGGCGGCCAAGAAGGCCGTCGAAAAGGCGGTCGCCAAGGAGGCGGCCCCGGCCAAGAAGGCGCCCGCCAAGAAGGCGGCGGCCAAGAAGCCGGCTTACTACGATTACGGCGGAGACGTGCACGATGTCATCGATGTGGAAGGCATTGGCCCCGTGTATGCCAAGCGCCTCAGCGCCATCGGCGTCAAAACCACCGCTCGCCTCTGCTACGAAGACGCTGCTTCCCTGGCCCGTTCCATTCAAGCGAACGAAGGCAGTGTCCGCAGCTGGCAACTCATGGCCGAACTGATGCGCGTCAACGGCATTGGTCCCCAGTACGCCGAAGCACTGGTCCGCGCCGGTGTGGACGGCATTGCGGATGTCAAGAAGCGCAGCGCCGAAGCCATCGCCAAGCAAGTCAACGAGTACCTTGAATCCCTCGAGGTCAACGTTCTCGGCCAGAAGATCACGCCGCGCCGTGTCGAAGGCTGGAAGAAAGCTGTCAAGCCGATGCGCAAAACCCGCCGCGCGGTTCCCGAGGAATAAGACTGAACCGCCTGCGCGACGCCCCCAGCCCGTACCTGCGTCAACACGCAGACAACCCGGTCAACTGGTGGCCGTGGTGCGACGAGGCATTTGCGGAGGCCAAGCGGCGCGACGTGCCCGTTTTCCTCTCCATTGGCTATGCCACGTGCCATTGGTGCCACGTCATGGCGCACGAATCCTTTGAGGACGAGCAGGTGGCAGCGCTGCTGAACGAGTCCTTCGTCAGCATCAAAGTGGACCGTGAAGAGCGGCCCGATATTGACGCGGCCTACATGGCGGCGTGCCAAGCGGTCACGGGAAGTGGCGGGTGGCCGTTGACGGCGGTTCTTGACCATGACCAGCGTCCCTGGTTTGTTGGCACGTATTTTCCCAAGGAAACCCGTGGCAAAATGGGCATGGTGGAATTGCTGCCGGCGTTGGCGGACGCATGGAAGACCAAGCGGGAGGAGGTCCTGGCCAATGCAAATCACATCGTTTCGCACGCCCAGCGCGGAACGACCGCCCCCGGCGAGCCAGACGCGGCGTGGTTCGAGGAGGCGGAAACGGAATTGCTGGGTCGCTTCGATGCGGAGAACGGAGGCTTTGGCCGCGCCCCCAAGTTTCCGAGCCCCCACCAATTGCGGTTTCTGCTTCGGCGCCACCTTGCGACGGGTTCACCGGGTGCCTTGCAAGCCGTTGAAAAAACACTCACCGCCATGCTCTGCGGCGGCATCCATGACCACGTGGGTGGCGGTTTTCACCGCTACAGCACGGATTCCCAGTGGCGGCTACCCCACTTCGAGAAAATGCTCTACGATCAAGCGATGCTGATGCGGGCGTTCACGGAGGCATGGCAAGTCACGGGCAACCCTGCCTTCCAGGCGGCCGTGTACGACATCGCGGCGTACGTCCAGCGTGACTTGCAGCACCCCGAGGGCGGATTCTACAGCGCCGAAGATGCGGATTCGGACGGCGAAGAAGGCACGTTCTACATTTGGCGCCACGATGAGTTGCAGGCGCTGTTGCCCGATGCATCCGCGTTCTGTGCCGACTTCCAAGTCCAGCGTGAGGGCAACTTCCGGGACGAGGCCAGCGGCCAACCGCACCCGGCAAACATTCTCCACGCCACCAGCACCGCGGCGCTTGCCGACCACGCGAGCGCATTGGAGGCCCTGCGGGCGGCGCGCAACCAGCGCACCCGGCCGCTGCTTGATGACAAAATCTTGGCCGATTGGAACGGGCTCATGGTGGGTTCCCTCGCTCGCGCCGGCGCCGCCTTCAATGACGATGCCCTGCTGGATGCTGCCAAGCATGCTGCGGGATTCGTGCAGAACCACATGATGGTCGATGGTTCGTTGCGTCATCGCTGGCATGATGGCCGTTTGGATGCGCATGCCTTCCTGGACGATTATGCATTCGTTGCGGCGGGACTGTTGGACTTGTTTGAAGCCACGGGCGACGTCCATTGGCTCCAGCAGGCACGAGGCCTATGCGCCACCATGCAGCAGGACTTCCAAACGAAGGAAGGTGCATTTGCGTTGCGCAGCAAAGATGCACCCGCCCAGGTCATTGAGCGCGTCGATGCGTACGATGGGGCCATCCCGAGCGGCAATTCCGTTGCGCTCGATGTCCTCGACCGCTTGGGTCGCTTGACGGGAGAGCCGGAATTGGCCGACGCCACCTGGGAATGAAGCGACGGAGCCTGGTCCGTGGCAGTGTCCGTTGGCCGCCATTTGGCCGCGTTCCATCGAGGCCCCGTACTATCCCAACTCACAGAGGTTCCCGGTCCGATGTCGCACGAGC
>JBFJWV010000113.1:0-5094 GCA_041623515.1 Thermoplasmatota archaeon
AAGGGCCCGCAACCCACCAATGCAATTGAGCCACCACGAAAGCGCAAACGACGAAGGCCACCACGAGCCAGGAAGCGTCCATGGCGACGGTTGCGCCCGCCGCGAGCACCGACAGCAAGGTGGCGCCGACGCGAAGGCGCATCAAGCAGCCACCTGCCAACGTAGGGATGCGATCGTCACGGCGATGTCTTCGCCTGCGGCGGGCTGCATCACACGGACGCCCAAACTGCGGACTTGGCGCACCAAGCGGTCCTGTTCTTCGCTCCACGCTCGGCTGGCCGACGATTTGGCGTGGCGGCCCCAATCGGGTTGGGGCGCCATCACGGTCAGTGGATGGTCGCGGCTGGCAAGCAGCGCCACGCTGGCTGCGACGGTGGGGTCACCGACCAATGAGGAAAGAAGGACCACGGGACTCCGGGGCCGCATGGATGGCAGGACCCGGTGCAGAACATCTTCAAGGGGTTCCGAACCGCCCGGCGCCAGTTCCGTCAACAAGTCCACCATGCCGTTGATTTGCCGGTCGGGCCCCGTGTGATTGTCTTGGCCCAGGTCACGGCCATACACGACGAGCCGCACCGCATCCCGCGCACGCAAGTGAGCTGCGGCGATGGCCAGCGATGCCCGCACCGATCGTCGGTACGGCGCTTGGGCTTGGTGCCCAACCAGCGACTGATCGCGTGCGTCAACGAGCAGCACGATTTCCGAATCGTTGTCCCGCTGGTATTGGTTGACAATGATTTGTCCGCGCCGCGCGGATGCTTTCCAGTTGATGTCGCGCGGCCGGTCCCCCACCACGTAATCACGCAACCCAAAGAAGTCGAACGCATTGCCCGCGCGGTTGATTTCAAACACCCCAATTTGCGGCCGCTGTTGCTTGGAATGAACCACCCCGTCGCGCAGTTCCTCAAACCGTGGGCGGACCCGCTTCAAGATAGCGGGGGCCACTTCTCCTTCGTGGAACACCAAGCCGAAGGGGTCGCTGGACCGGATTTCCAGTGGCCCCACTTCCTGCACGCCAAACAATGGAAATTGGGCTTCGAAGTGTCCTTTGTGCTGCCGCGTCCCGCGCGCGAGTATCGTGGCGCAGTTGGACCCGTCAAGCACCTGCGTGACGGCCGGCAAACGCAGCCTCCATTGCATGGGCGCCGGCCTACGGGGCCCACCTTGACTTTGGACCGAAAACGGCAATGCATCGCCTTCGCGCAGGATGGCAGCCTGCACGTCAAACGAGCCCTGCACCCGATGTGCCCGGACCCACGCAGCGCGCAGGCAAACGAGACCCAACAAAAGGCCCGCAAGCACGAGCGGCCGCACGGCAAACCACGTCCCGGCGAGAACCAGAAGCCAGGCGAGGGCAAGGTGCCCAACCAAACGCGTGGATGCACGGGGCCGCAGCTTGCTCATGCCGGGACCGGCACCTGCGACACGATGTCCGCCAGCACATCGGCGGTCTGGACGCCCCGAATGCGGGGCTCCGGTTTCAGCAGAATCCGGTGCGCCAACACGTGAGGCACGAGACCCTTGACATCTTCGGGGACCACGAACCCGCGACCCTGCATCGCGGCATGGGCACGGGCCAGCTTCAGAAGAGCAAGCGAACCACGCGGACTGGCGCCGGCGGCAATGTCCGGATGGGAGCGGGTCCCCATCACGATGCGCGCAATGTACTGGACAATGGCACCGTCCACGTGCACTTTCTCCACGGCTTTCTGCAGGTGCACCAGTTGTTCCGGCGATGCGACCGGATTGACGTCAAAGTCATCCTTGCCGCGGCGGATGCGGCGGTTCAGGATTTCCGCCTCCTCCTCTTCGTTCGGGTGGCCCACGCTGAGCTTCATCATGAAGCGGTCCAGTTGCGCTTCAGGCAGCGGATAGGTGCCCTCCTGCTCAACCGGGTTTTGCGTGGCCATGACCATGAAGGGCTTGGGCAACGGGTGCGTCGTTCCCTCCACAGTGACTGTTTTTTCGGCCATGGCTTCCAGCAACGCCGATTGGGTCTTGGGAGAGGCACGATTGATTTCATCGGCCAGCAAGAAATTCGAAAACACCGGGCCCGCGTGGAAATCAAAGCTGCCTTTTCCTTGGTCCAACACGTACGTTCCCGTGATGTCCGACGGCAGCAAATCCGGAGTGAACTGGATCCGTTTGAAGTCGGTGCCACTGGCCTTCGAGAACGATGCCGCCATCACGGATTTTCCCAGGCCGGGCAGGTCCTCGAACAGGATGTGGGCCCCTTCGGTCAGCGAGGCCATCGCGACCAGTTCGAGGATTTCCCGTTTGCCGACAATCACCTTGGCGACTTCGTCGACCAATGCCTGCATGGGGGCACGGATGTCGTGTTCGAGTTGCGTTTTCATTGCTTGTTTCATGTGGTTTCCTCCGCGGATTGTGTGTTTCTGGGTGAGTGGTAGGGGTCGACGCTTTCGTGGCGCGTCCAGTCGGTCAGCGGCTCCGTTTGTTTGAGCGCCATAAGCACCAACAGAACCAGTGCCGCCGCGGCCGCGACGGGCACGGCAAGGGGGAGGCTTTGCACCAATGAGGACGCGCGCGCGGCATTGCTGGCGCCCGCTTCCAGCGGCGTCTGCGGCGTTCCGCTTTCATCAACCACGATGCGACCCATGGCACCGATTTGTTGCGCAAGGAAGGCCAGGTTGTCCGCGCCCGCTTGCCCCGTCTGGCTTCGCTGGAACATGCTGACGTCGCTCCAAACAACCAAATCGGAGCCGCTGGACCATGGCAGTTGAGCGGCCAAAACAAACGGTCCGGGGGGCTCGGATTGGTCCACGTTGCCGTCCCGGTCCAGGTCTTGATGCACGGCCGAACCGGTCGTGAGCAGCGGCACCCAAGCGGCCTGCTCAAGAATCATGGATTGGGGGTGACGGTGCTGGACGTGCAACGCATCTTCTGCGGATTGCGACACCACGCGGCCGTCCGGTGATGCACCCACGAGGGGCGCGTCGGCCACGACGGCACCGAGTTCGTGGGTCCACCCGTTCAAATGACCATGCGGGTCCAGCAACCAAACGTTCACCCCGGCAGCCAACAAGTCCTGCAAGGAGGCCGCCTCAGCCGCGTCGTTTGCGACATGCACGTACAGGTCGGGCAACGGCCCTCCGGCGAGAGCCGCTGGCCCCGTCAATGCAATGGCGACGTCTTTGCCTTGGAGCCGCATGGCTTCCAACCATGGACCCCAGCCATCATCCATTGTCATGGACGGGGCTTCCGAGGCTTCCGGCACCGGAATCAACCACACGGAAGAAGCAGCGACAACGACCGCCACCGCCAAAGCGACGCCCAGCCAGCGACGCACCATCATGAGCGGCTCCTCCAGGCGAACTTGTTTTGCAGGTGGGCCACGAGCATGCGGGTGCGACGAATTTCTGTCATGGTGGATGCGGAGGGCCCGTACCGCGCTGCATCAACCAACGCTGCCAGTTCCACGACCACGTCGGCAGGCAACTGCCGACTCTCCGCCATTTTTTGGCATGCATCACGGGGACTCAGCTCTTGCAAATCGGGTCCGCCGGCCAGGAGAACCGCCGACACCAGGCGATCGTAGAGAGCAAGAACCACTCCCGACCAGGGGTCGCCCGCGTGGAATCGTCGGTAGGCCTTGCGCCCAGCGAGCAAGGAGCGCCTGCGGGCGATGCGTTTGCGCGCCGCCACCACGGCAAGGATGACGGCGGCAACGGCAAGCAGCGCCGTGGCCGCCCAGGATTGCCAGCCAAATGTCGAAGGCGCAATGATGGTGGCTTCGCTGGCCAGCAATTCCGTTGCCGGGGCCAATGAGTCCGTGCCGGCGAACGCGATTTCCAGGTCGCCCGTTTGATGCAGCCACGGGACCGTGGCTTGCACGAAGCCCGTTTGATTGGTGGTCAGCACCAAGGCTTCGCCGCCGCGGTAGCGAATGGCGATGGGTTCGTTGGCAATGGGTTGCCCGTCGGTCGCAGCCACCAATTGGAAGCGCACGTCCACGACGCCGTCGCGAGGGGGTGCGAGCTCGATGGCGCGAATCTGAACGCCGTCCATGACGCGGACGGGGCGTGCCAAATCGGCCGCCATGAACGGGCCAAGGCCGGGGGATGCCACCGACCAATTCCAGTCACCAAGTTGGGCATCTACCGGGATGCCGACATGGAAATGGGCAATTCCATCAGCGTCCGTAACGGCTGACGACATGCCGTGAGGACCCGTCACGTGAATGGTTGCCCCGGCGACGGGCCCGTGGTGAACCGTGCCCGCGTGGACAGTGAAGTTCAAGGCGGCACCGCGGCCGACCCGCGGCGGCGCATCCGTGGTCAATTGCATGGGGCTCGCGATGACCCCGTCCACGGTCGCCGTTGATGCGGCGTAGCGATCGTGATCTGCGGTGGTAAGCGTGATGGCGACCGGTCCGGGAGCGGCGCGTTCGTCCACATGGCCCGCCATTCGGAACCAACCGCTGCTGTCCGTGCGGGCTGGGCCGGCATCAAGACCCCGGGCCGTCGCCGCAATGGTGACCTCCGAGGCGGGTTCGCCGTGGGCATCCCGGGCACGGCCAAACAGGGTCACGGACCCGGGGAGCCATGGATCAATCGCCGGCACCTCGAGGGTGATGCCGCTGCGCACCGCCAACACCGAATGGGCCTCCGTGGGTGCGAAGCTGCCATTCGGAGAACCAACAAACCGAGCCGCCACCGCATGGGTACCCAGCGGCGGTGATGGCACGGTGACGAGGGCATGACCGTTGGCATCGGTCACCACTGTCTTGTCGAGCAAGCCCGCCACGGAGATTTGGAGGGGGATGCCGGCAACGGGCTGCCACGGCTCAAGGCCCGCGACAAATGCGATGCGCGCCGGCTCGCCCAGACTGACCGGCGGCGCGTCGATTCGAATGGAAACCGGAACGACCGAAACAATGGATTCCACAGCACTTGCACCGAGCAACTGCCGCTCGATGCCGGCGAAAGTCGCCGTCAAGTCGAAGGCACCTGCCTGCGCATCCGGAGGCAATTCCAGGCTGGCCGTGTAGAAGCCACGCGCATCTGTGAATGCACGGTGTTGGCTCCCCAGGTGCACAAGGTCGATGGCGGCGGCGGCAATTCCTTGGCCATC